>JAOUHG010000006.1 GCA_029865265.1 Candidatus Krumholzibacteriia bacterium
CGACGGTGAGGTGATGGCGATCGACCTGCCGGAGTACCCGGACGATCTGGACAGACTGAAGAAGTTCGCCAGGTCCGTTGGCAGTTCACCGGATGAGGTTCCTCGCGTGGCCGCGGTCCACTCGCTCACTCCCACGCTGCTGCTCGCGAGGCCCACGGCATGCCTTCCGGGCGCCGGGCAGGCAGCGACGCTTGAGTTCGAACTGCTCGACTACGCAGGACGATCGCTCGGCCGGCACGTACTCGACTGCGACTACGACTCTTCCTCCGACGGGATGTATATCACCCGGGGCACTCTTGTCGTGGTCAAGGGGGGCAGGGCAGCTCTGGAAGCCACGCTTCGGCAGCAGGCCTCGATGATAGGCTTGCATATGGAGTCAAAGCCCGGCGCCTGGGAATCAACTTCGCAGGGCTCTGACACAGTAACGATCCACGCCTATGATCTCGCGGCGCACTTCAATGCGCAATGAATCTCGTTCTCCAGAGACCTGCAGTGCTAATCATACCTCCGCGGCCGACGGCCCCAGCGAGATGGCCGTGAAGGATCCGGTGTCGAAGAGGTCGCGCGCCAGAGCGCGCACGTCGTCCAGCGACACCGAGTCGATGCGGTCGATCAGTTCGCGCTCCGGAATCTGGTAGCCATAGCTGATCTCGTTGCGCGCCAGACGCATCATGCGCGAGGTGGAGGTCTCCAGCCCCAGCAGGATACGCCCCTTGATGTGCGCCTTGGTGTCGTCCAGCTCGGCGGCGGTCAGGCCGCCGTTGCGCGCGTCGGCGAACTCCGCCGCCACCGCCTTCATCGCCTTGCGGACGTTGCCGGGGTTGACCGCCATGTACGCGGCAAACATCCCCGTGTCGCGCGAGTGATCCAGGTACGTGAACACGTTGTAGGCCAGCCCCAGCTCCTCGCGCACCTTCTGGAACAACCGCGAACTCATGCCGCCCCCCATCATCGCGTTCAGCACCATGAGCGGATAGCGGCGCTCGTCGAGGAACGAGAACGTCCGGCGCCCCATGACCACGTGCTGCTGGTGGAGCTTCCTGCGCACGTGCTTGCGCACCACGTGCGGCTTGCGCAGGCGCGTGGTGTCGCGCGCGAGCGTCCCCTCGGGAAAACGGAAGCGCTCGCGGCACTCCACAATCAGTTCCTCCTCATCCATGTTGCCATACACCGCTACCACCAGGTTGGAGGCCCGGAACAGGCGCCGGCCGTAGCGCACGAGGTCGGCGCGGCGGAACTTTGACACCGTGCTGCGCGACCCCAGGATGGGCCGGCCCAGCGGGTGCGCGGGATAGATTTCGGCCGCGAACAGTTCGTGGATCAAGTCGTCGGGAGCGTCGTCGACGTCGCCGATCTCCTCGATCACCACCTGGCGCTCGATCGCCACCTGCTCGTCCGCAAAACTCGAGTGGGCCAGCATGTCCGCTATCAGGTCGAAGGCGACCTCGCGCCGGCTCTCGAGCACCTGCGCGTAGACGGCCATGGTCTCCTTGGTGGTGAAGGCGTCCAGCGAGCCGCCGATCTTCTCGATCTCCTGGGAGATGTCCTTGGCGGTGCGGGTGGCGGTTCCCTTGAAGAGCATGTGCTCCAGGAAGTGGCACAAACCCGCCTCGCGCGGCTTCTCGTCGCGCGCGCCGGTGCGCGTCCATACGCCCATGCAGAACGCCTTGGAGACGGGGTTCTTCTCGTGGAGGATCGTGAGCCCGCCGGGCAGCACGATCTTGTTGGCCTTGCGTGAATACTTCATGAGGTTGCTCCGCGCGATGGGCCCATCGCGCCCTGTAAACAACTGCGCCCGCCCGCGGGAGTAGATCCTGCGGGCGGGCCGCTGATGCGTTCCCGGGGAACGGGGTGACTAGCGCCGCGACCGTTCGCGTCCGCGTCCGCCGCCGCGTCCGCCGCGGTCGCCGCCTTCGCGGCGCGGGCGCTCGTGCCGCTCCTCCTCGACGTAGCCCTCCGGCTTCTCGAGCAGGACCTTGCGGCTCAGGCGAACCTTGCCGTCGCCGTTGACCTCGAGGACCTTGACCTTGACCAGGTCGCCCACCTGGAGTTCCTCCTCCACGCGCTCGAGGCGGCGGTAGGCGATCTCGGAGATGTGCAGCAGGCCGTCGCGGCCGGGCATGATCTGCACGAATGCGCCGAACGGAAGGATGCTCCGCACCTCGCCCTCGTAGATCGCGCCCACTTCCGGCTCCGCGGTGATTTCCTTGATTCGCGTGAGCGCGATTTCCGCGCTCTCCGTGTTCACCGCAATCACGCGGACGGTTCCGTCGTCTTCGATCTCGATCTTGGCACCCGACTCCTCCTGGATGCGCTTCACAACCTTGCCTCCCGGGCCGATGATCTCGCGGATCTTGTCGGTGGGGATGGTGATGGTGGTGATCTTGGGCGCAAACGGCGAGATGTCCTTGGCCGGCGTCGAGATGGCCTGGTTCATGACCTCCAGGATGTGCAAGCGCCCCACCTTGGCCTGGTGCAGTGCCTTCATCATGACCGCGTCGGAAATGCCCGCGATCTTGGTGTCGAGCTGGAAGGCGGTGATGCCCTGCGCGGTGCCCGTCACCTTGAAGTCCATGTCGCCCAGGTGGTCCTCGGCGCCGAGGATGTCGCTCAGCACCGCCACGCGGTCACCCTCGATCACGAGGCCCATCGCGATACCCGCGACGGCCTTGGGGATGGGAACGCCGGCGTCCATCAGGGCCAGGCTGCCGCCGCACACCGATGCCATCGAACTCGATCCGTTGGACTCGAGGATCTCCGACACGATGCGGATCGTGTAGGGGAAATCGTTCTTCTCCGGGATCATGGGCCGGATGGCGCGCTCGGCGAGGGCACCGTGGCCGATCTCGCGGCGGCCGGGCCCGCCGAAGCGACCCGTCTCACCCACCGAGAACGCCGGGAAGTTGTAGTGGAGCATGTAGCGCTTCCAGCTCTCACCCTCGATGGTGTCGAGCATCTGCTCGTCCTCGGTGGTGCCGAGCGTGGTGCTGACCAGGCTCTGCGTCTCACCGCGTGTGAACAGGGCCGAACCGTGCGCGCGCGGCAGAACGCCGATCTCGCAGGTGATGGGCCGGATGTCGGTGGTGCCGCGTCCGTCGAGACGGCGGCCCTCGTCCAGGATCATGTGGCGCATGAGCTTCTTCTCGATCTCCTCGAGGACGAGGGCGATGTACGCCTCTTTCTCGGGGTAGTCGAGCTGGAACATGGCCGCGGCCTCGGTGTGGATGGCCTTGAGCGCGTCCTGCCGGTCGAGCTTCTTGGCAATCACCAGGGCCTTCTTGATCTGGTCGGAGAAGAGCTTCTCGATCTTGCCGTCCAGTTCGGCCAGGCGCTCGGGAACCTCGACCACGCGTTTGGTCTTGGCGCCGGCCTTGGCCACCAGGTCGTGCTGCATCTTGTTGAAGAGCTTGATCTCTTCGTGCGCGAAGCGCACCGCGGCCAGCATGTCTTCTTCGCTGACCTCCTTGCAGGCGCCCTCCACCATCATGACGGCGTCGTCGGTGCCGGCCACGATGACGTCGATGTCACTCGACTCCATCTGTTCGGTGGTGGGGTTCACGACGAACCGGCCGTCGATCCGGCCCACGCGCACACCGGACATGGTGTCGTTGAACGGGATGTCGGACAGGGCCAGCGCCGCCGAGGCGCCCACCAACCCGAGCACATCCGGGGCATTGAGCCCGTCGTAGCTGATCGGCTGAACGATCACCTGCGTCTCGCACATGAAGTGCTTGTCGAACAACGGCCGGATGGGCCGGTCGGTCAGGCGCGCGGTGAGCGTCTCGCGCTCGCCGGGCCGCCCTTCGCGCTTGAAGAAGCCACCCGGGATGCGCCCGGAGGCGTAGAACTTCTCGCGGTACTCGACGGTGAGCGGGAAGAAGTCGCGATCCGTCTTCTTCTGCGCCGCCACCACGGCCACCAGCACCATCGTGTCGCCCATGCGGACCACAACGGATCCGTCGGCCTGCTTGGCCATCCGGCCCGTCTCGATGGTGTAGTTCTGGCCGTTAATCGTTCTCGATACTGTATGAGTCGTCATCTTTGAAACAAACCTGCCTTAGAGTCTAACGAAGACAAACGCAAACGAGGCGCGTCGACAAGACGCGGCCAACACCGCGCAGCAGCCCGTGAGGGCTACTTGCGCAGGTTGAGCTGCTTCAGCATTTCCCGGTAGCTTTCGATCTTCTGGTTCTTGAGATAGTCCAGGAGCTTGCGACGTCGTCCAACGAGCTTCAACAGGCCTCGCCGGGACGCATGGTCCTTCTTGTGCACCTGGAAGTGATCGGTGAGCATCCGGATTCGCTCAGTGAGGAGAGCTATCTGAACTTCGGCCGACCCGGAGTCCTTGTCGTGGAGCTTGTACTTCTCGATTATGTCCCGCTTCTGATCGGGAGTCATTGCCATCGTCTGATCACCTCCTCGTACATCGGTACGCGACACGATGGCGACAGCCGGATGAAGACCAGCCGTCAGACTTCGGGACGCTAGCACACGGCCCCGGAGGTGTAAAGGGCAATAACCGCGCCCCGGGCGCCGCCGGGTGCCGGGGCGTCACGGGGAGCCACCCAGGCGCTCGCGGGCCGCGTTGCGGTCCGCGGCGAGTTGCTCGATGAGGGCGCTCACCGTGGGGAACTTGTGCTCCGGACGCAGGAAGGCCTCGCAGTACACCGAGAGCGTCTCGCCGTAGAGGTGGTTGTCGAAATCGAAGATATGCACCTCGATCTCGTCCCGGCTGCCCCGCTTGATGGTGGGAGACCGCCCGATGTTCATCATCCCTTCATGAATCCAGCCGCGCCAGCCCACCCGCACCGCGTACACCCCGGCCGGCGGCCACAGCTTGCCCGGGTCGGCGATCTGCAGGTTGGCGGTCGGGAAGCCGAGGTCCCTCCCGCGGCCCTCCCCCTCCACCACGCGCCCGCGCACGAGGTAGGGGTGGCCGAGCAGCTGGTTGGCACGCTCCAGGTCCGAACCCAGCAGCCGGGCACGTATGGTGGTGCTGGAAACCACCTCGCCCTCCAGGTTGACGGCCGGCACCACCTTCACCGCGAAACCGCGGCGGGCCCCCTCTTCCATGACCCGCTCGGGACTCCCCTCGCGCTTGTGGCCGAAGTGACAATCGTATCCCAGCACCAGCTCGCGCATGTCCATCGCGTCCAGGAAGTAGCGCTGGATGAAATCGCGGTAGTTCATGTGCGCGGTGGTCTCGTCGAAGGGGAGGACGAAGACGCCGTCCAGCGCCATCCGCCCCAGCAGCTCCAGGCGCTCGTCGATGGTGGTGAGCAGCGCGGGGGCGGCGAGCGAGTGGGTGACGAGCACCGGATGCGGATCGAAGGTGATCGCCCACGCGCTCTCCACGTGTCCGAGGTCGCGGCGCGCAATCAGCTCTTCGATGATGCGCTGGTGCCCGCAGTGGACGCCGTCGAACACCCCCAGCGTCACGCCGCTGCGGACCGGGCGTTGCGTGGCGAGTTCTTCCAGGCTGCGTGCGACTCTCATGCGGCCCCGCGGTCAGCCCTCGACGCGCGGCCGCGCACTGGCGGGCGCGCTGCCGGCGGACTCCACGTAGAGACGGAAGGAATCGCAGATGCGCAACGGGTCGCGGGGGCGCTCGGAATCACGCGTGCCCACCGCGAGCAAGGTTCCGTCTTCGCCCAGCACGCGCATGGCGCCGTGTCGCGGCGAGCCGATGGTCTCCACCACGTCCTGGCGCAGCGGCGACATCCCGAACTGCAGCATGCGACCCGCACGCTCGGTGATCACCACGCCGGGCAGAAAGGAAAGCGCGTCCTCCAGCGCGAGACCCGCCGGTTGCTCGGGACCATCCGGCAGGAGCTTTTCGGAGGGAAACGCGTCCTCGATTGCAAACGCGCCGATGCGCGTTCTCGCCAGGGTGGTGAGCGAAGCCGGCAGCCCCAGCCGCGCGCCGAAGTCGCGCGCGAGGGACCGCACATAGGTGCCGCGCGAACAACGCACCACGCAGCGCACCAGCGGCAGTTCCACCGCGAGCACCTCGAAGCCGTAGATGGTGACCTGGCGCGGTTCGACGGGCGCTTCCTCGCCCGCCCGCGCCAGCTCGTAGTGTCGCCGCCCCTTGCGCTTGATGGCCGAGTAGGCGGGCGGGGTCATCGCGTACGGCCCCACGAATGACGCAGCGGCGGTATTCAGGAGTTCCCGGGTGAGCCCTTCCGGCACCGGCGCCTCGCGCACCACGTCGCCCTCGGCGTCGAGGGTGGTGGTTTCCACACCCAGGCGGACGTCGAACTGATACTCCTTCTCGAGGTCCATGAAGTGTTCCACCGCGCGCGTGGCGGTACCGGTGCACACCAGCAGCACGCCGCGCGCCAGCGGATCCAGCGTGCCCGCGTGGCCCACCTTGCGCAGGCCGGTCACGCGGCGCATGGCCGCGACGATATCGAACGACGTGGGGCCGATGGCCTTGTCGATGACGAACACGCGGTTCTCAAAGCGGTTGGTCATTCCGCTTCCCCGTCGTCCGGGGTGTCCGGCTCCGGCGCTGCGTCCGCGGTTTCGGGCGCGGCGCCCTCGGCCTCGTGCAGGACCTGGTCAATGCGGAAGGCGCGGTCGAGAGAGTCGTCGTAAACCCAGCGCAGCTCCGGCGCCACCTTGACGTCCAGCTCGCGGGCGATGGTATGGCGCATGTAGCCGGACGCGCTGCGCAGGATCTTCATGGTGATCTGGCGCTGCGCCTCGTCGCCCATCACACTGAAGAACACGCGCGCGGCGGAGAGATCCTTCGCGGTATTGACCCCGGTAACGGTAACGAGCCCCACGCGCGGGTCCTTGACGTCCTTGAGCACGATCTCACTCAGGATCTCCTTGATGACCGCGTTGACGCGCTCGATTCTATGGTGTGATTTCTTCATTGTATTCTGCCAGACAGTTTCACCTGACTACCTGAACTCCTCCATCGTATCCGCCACCGTCACCCGGCGGTCGTTCTCGATGAAGTTGCGCACCTTCGCGCAGGCACCGTCCAGCGTGCCGTGATCCGTTCCCACCAGCGACACCGCCAGCATGCTGCGCTGCCACTTGTCCTGGAAATCCACCTCGGCGACGGAAACATTGAAACGGCTGCGCAGCCTCGCCTTGAGGCTCGAAAGCACGTAGCGCTTTTCTTTCAATGAAGAACAGCCGGGGATCAGCAGATCGACGGTGAGAAGCTTGACGAACATGTCGCGCCCGGCGCGGGCACGGCGCACCCGCGACTAGAATACCCGCGCCTTCTCCTCGATGACGAACGCCTCGATGATATCGCCCTCGTGCAGATCGTCGAAACCCTGCACCCCGATGCCGCACTCGAAATTCTGCGCGACTTCCTTGACGTCGTCCTGGAAGCGTTTGAGTGATGCGAGGCGCCCGGTGAAGACGACCTCTTCGGCGCGCAACACACGAACCTGCGCGCTGCGTGTCACGTTGCCATCGACCACCATGCAGCCGGCAATGGTGCCGGTCCGCGAGACCTTGAACAGCTTGCGCACTTCCGCGCGGCCCAGTACGCGCTCCTCGAAAATCGGCTCCAGCATTCCCTTGAGTGCCTTGTCGACGTCGTCCATCACCTCGTAGATGATGCGGTAGCTGCGGATGTCCACGCCCTTGAGCTTGGCGATCTCCTTGGCCTTCGGCGCCACCTTGGCGCTGAATGCGATGATGATACCGCCCGAATTGGCCGCCAGCAGCACGTCGGACTCGGATACCGACCCGACCGCGGCGTGAATCACGTTCACCTTGACGTTCTCGACGCTGTGCTGCGAGAGGCTGTCGCGCAAGGCCTCCACCGAACCATTGGTGTCGGCCTTGATGACCAGGGAGAGCTCCTTGACGTCGCCCTCCTGGATCTGCGCGTAGAGGTCTTCCAGCGTGAGCGCCTTGGTGGGCTGCAGTTCGCGCGTACGAATGGCCTGCTGGCGCTTGCTGGCGACTTCGCGCGCCTCGCGCTCGTCCTTGACGCCGATGAACTCGTCGCCCGCCTCGGGCATGCCGTTGGAACCGAGCACCACCACCGGCTTGGACGGTCCCGCCTCGCGCAGCGGACGCCCGGCGTGGTCGAACATGGAGCGCACCTTGCCCCACTCGTTACCCACCACGAACACGTTGCCCACCTTCAGCGTACCCTGCTGCACGAGCACGGTAATCAGGATGCCGCGCCCTTCCTCCTTGCGCACCTCGACCACCACACCCTGCGCAGAAGCGGTGGGGTCCGCCTTGAGGTCGCCCAGCTCCGCCTGCAGCAGAATCATCTCCAGCAACTTGTCGATGTTGTGGCCGGTCTTGGCGGATACGTCCACCGCCACCACCTCACCGCCGAAGTCCTCCGTGAGCACGTTGTACTGCATCAACTGCTGCTTGACCTGGGCGGGATTGACGCCGGGCAGGTCGGACTTGTTGACCGCCACGATCATCGGCACGCCTGCCGCCCGGGTGTGGTTGATGGCCTCGATGGTCTGCGGCATGACGCCGTCGTCCGCCGCCACCACCAGCACCACGATGTCGGTGCAGCGCGCGCCGCGCGCGCGCATGGCGGTGAACGCCTCGTGGCCGGGTGTGTCGATGAAGGTGATCCTGCCGGTGCCCGTTCCCACCTCGTAGGCGCCGACGTGCTGGGTGATGCCGCCGGCTTCACCCGCGGCCACCTTGGCCTTGCGGATGTAGTCGAGGATCGAGGTCTTACCGTGGTCGACGTGCCCCATCACCGTCACCACCGGCGCCCTCGGCGCCAGCTTGGCGGGGTCGATGGTGGCGGCGTGCTTGAGCTGCATCTCGCCGTAGACCGCCTCGATTTCGACCGGGCGCTCCAGCTCTTCGGCGAGCAGTTCGATGTTGTCCCGCGAGAGTTCCTTGTTGGGCGAGGCCTCCACGTCGAGGCGCGCGAGGCGCGCGATCAACTCGTCGACGCTCATCTCGAAGGCCGCCGCCAGGTCGCCCGCGGTGACACCTTCCTGGACACGAACCGGCGGGAGGTCGGTGGGCTCGGCGGGCGTCGTGCGGGTCTTGCGACGCTTGGTCTTGCGCGTCGTTTCCATTTCCGCGATGCGGCGGCGCACGCTCTCGCGCACCTGTTCAGCCTCGCGGTTCTGCTTGCGCGGCTCCTCGATGATGCGTCCGCGCCATTCGGGCTCGTCGATGGTGAGCGTGGCTCCGCTCGCCGCGGCCGGTTGCGGGGTTTCCCGGGCCGGTTCCTCGGGGGCTACGGTGTGCGTCTTGCCCTTGCCCGCCTTGCGGGCCGGCTTCTCTTCCTTCTTCGGACGCGCCTTCTCTTCCGCCCTGGCGGGAGCCGGCTTCTTCGTTTCCACCACGGCCGCTTCCCGGGCGGACGTGGCGGTCTTCGCCGGCGGTGCCTCGGCCGCGGGAGCGGCCTCTTCCACCTTGGCCGTCTTGGACTTGGCCAGCCGCGCCTTGGGCTTTTCCTCCGCGGCGGGCGCCTCGGCCGGCTCGGCCTTGACGACACGGGCCTTGACCAGCTTGACCTTGGCCTTCGTCCTGGCCGGAGCGGCAGCCGCGGCCTCGGTCGCCTTGGCCGCCTTGCTCTTGGCGGCGGTCTTCCTGGCCGGCTTCTTCGTGGCGGTATGGGACCAGGAGAAGTGACGGTCGAGAGCAGCGAGCATGTCGTAGTCAACCGCGCTCATGTGGTTGGACACTTCGTGCCCGGACTGCTTCAGGAGCGCGATCAGCTCTTCGCTCGAGACGTTGTACTTCTTTGCCAGCTCGTGAATCCGCATTTACTCGTTCGTGTCCTTCCGGTCCGGCTGGTCCTCTGCGGGTGCATCCGAACTCTCCGTTGCCGCGGCGGGCGCTTCCACGGTTTCCGCAGGTGCGGCATTCTCCTCCGCCGCCGGTGCCGCGGGAGCATCCGCGCTCTCCGCCGAGGCGGCGGCCGCTTCGGATTCGGCGTTCTCCTCCGCCTCGACCTCGGCCGGGTCGCGGAAGAGCATCTCCTCGGTGAGCTTCACCGGCTCCTCCTCGGGAGCCGCTTCCTCCGCGTTGAGCATCGCCTCGTCGAAAAGCGGCTTCTCGGCCAGCTTCTCGCGTTCGCGCTCCTCGTTCTCCTTGCGGATGAGTTCCTCGAGCGCGCGCTCCAGCTCCTTCACGGTGCCGCTGGCGGTCTCCAGCAGCTTCTCCGCGGTCTTCTCGCCGAAGCCGGGGATCTCCAGCAGCACCGGCAGCGGCGTGCGAATCAGCTTCTGCACGGAGTTGATGCCCGCCTCGCGCAGCTTCTCGGCCATCTTGTCGCTGACACCCACCATTTCCTCGATGGGCATCAACAGCTGCTCCTGCAGCCGCTGGCGCTGTTCGAGCTCGCGATTGGAGACCAGTTCGATCTGCCAGCCGGTGAGCCGCGACGCCAGGCGCACGTTCTGCCCTTCCTTGCCGATGGCCAGTGAGAGCTGGTCTTCGTCCACCACGACCATCACCGACTTGGTTTCCAGGTCGGCGCGCACCTGCGTGATCTTGGCCGGCGAAAGCGCGCGAGAAATGAACGTGGATACGTCGTCGCTCCACGGCACGATGTCGATGCGCTCGCCGGAGAGTTCGTTGACCACGGCCTGCACGCGCGAGCCCTTCATGCCCACGCACGCGCCCACCGCGTCCACGCGGTCGTCGCGCGAATACACGGCGATCTTGGAGCGGCCGCCCGCCTCGCGGGCGATGCTCTTGATCTCGATCAGGCCCTCGTAGATCTCCGGCACTTCCTGCGTGAACAGCACCTTGAGCATCTCGGGGCTGGTGCGCGACAGCGTGATCATGGGCCCCTTGGCTTCCTTGTCGACCTTCATGATGACGGCACGGATGGAAGAACCCTGGTTGTAGCGCTCGCGGCGGATCTGGTCCTTCTTGGGCATGAACGCCTCGGCGTTGCCCAGGTTGACCAGGATGCCGGTGCGGTCGATCTGCTGCACACTGCCGGAAACGATCTCGCCGGTGCGGTCCTTGTATTCCTCGAAGACGCGGTCGCGCTCGAACTCGCGGATCTTCTGCATGAGGATCTGCTTGGTGACCTGGATGGCGTTGCGGCCGAACTCCTCGAAGGGGAGGTTGATTTCGATCACGTCGCCCACTTCCGCACCGTCGGCGTACTCCTGGGCGTCTTCGACGGAAATCTGCAGACTGTCGTCCTCGACTTCCTTCACCACGTGCTGCACGAGGAACAACTCGATGCCGCCGTGTCCATCCTCGTCGATGCGAACCTCCGCGGTGGGGCCGTACTTGCGGCGAACCGCGGAGGCAAAACCCTGGGTCAGCGTGTCCAGGAGGGTCGCCCGGTCAAGCCTGCGCTCGCGAATGAGCTGGTTGAACGCTTCTGCAAAATGGATGCTCATCTACTCTTCACCTCTGCGCCACGCCGCGCGCGACGGACGCCGGTCCTTTTCTCGCTTCTTGTCGATCTTGTATTCCTGATTGACGAGGTTGGCGCGCGCCACCTCATGGAGTGCGAGCGAAATCTCTCCGCCGTCGATATCGAGGGTCAGAACTCCGTTTATACAGGAACGGATGGTGCCTGTATACGTGATTCTCCCCTCGCCGGGGCGCTCCACGACCACTTTGGCCTCCTGGCCGGCGAAGCGCTGGTAGTGCTCCTCCCTGACCAGGGGGCGGTTGCTGCCCGGCGAGGACACCTCGAGCAGGTAGCGGCCGGGAAACGGTTCGTCCCGCTCCAGCATCATGGCGATGGTGCGGCTCGCAAAGGAACACTCGCCCACGGTCACCCCGCCGGGTTTGTCGATGAAAATACGCAGGATGGGGCTGCGCGCGCCGCCCACCACCTCGAGCTTGACGCACTCGAAACCGAGCAGTTCGAGCTCCGGCGCGATCACCTTTTCCAGTTCCGCTTCTTTCATGATCCGACCGGGGATTCCGGTCCGCGGCGGGCAACAAAAAAGTGGGCAGACCACCCGCCCACTCGGTCGCTCACAACACTCATCGGCAACGTACCACAAAAGTGGCCACAGGCGCAAGGGGCGCCACAGGAGGGGGTTGACCGCCCCCCGGGTCCGGGGGCGGGCTCAGCGGGCGGGGTAGCTGAAGTCGTAAATGATGCTCTGGAGCAGGGTTCCGACGTCGGCCACGCGGGCGGCGTCCACCTGGTCGAGGTCGTCCCCCAGCGTGTGCCAGGCGCCGTAGCCGTAGCCGAACAGGTCGATGGCGGGATAGCCCGCCTGCAGCAGCGGCACGTGGTCGTCGTAGACGGGGGTTCCCTCGACCGGCTCGAAGTAGTCCAGGCCCAGCGCGGCCGCGCGCCCGAACACGAAATCCACCAGGGCGGGCGCGCGCTGGCGCGAGAAGCCCTCCTGCTGCACGCGCGTGCCGCGGCCTCCCACCATGTCCAGCAGGATCGCCGCCACCGGCCGGTACCCGGCGGCGCGCGCCACGAAGCCCTGCGAGCCCAGCAGGTAGTACTGCAGGTCGCCCTCCTTGCCGTAGTCCTCCCCGTCGAAGAGCACCACGTCCACCCCGATGTCCGCGGGCAGCCGTGCGCCCACCACACGGGCCACCTCCAGCAGGATGCCCGTCGACACCGCACCGTCCACCGCGCCGGGGATGGGCGTGGTCCACAGGGTGGAGTCGGCTTCCTGGTCGGCCCAGGGGCGCGAGTCGTAGTGCGCGGCGAGCATGAGGCGGCGTCCGCGGTCGGGCGCGAAGCTGCCCATGATGTTGATGAGCCGCAGGCGGCCGGGCCGGTAGGGGTCGTCGACCTCGAAGGCCTGCAACGACACGCTGGCCCCGTGGCGCTCCAGGGTGCGCGCGAGGTAGCGCGCGGCCGCATCGCGCGCCGGGCTGCCGGGCACGCGCGGGCCCAGCGCCACCTGGTGCTCCACGTGCACCAGCGCGCTGTCGGCGGAGAAGGCGGGGACCTCCTTCGCCGCGCAACCACCCGCCAGCAGGCCAGCGGCCACCAGGCCGGCGGCCGGCAGTGCAACCACAAACACACGCGGCATGTTCAATGCGTCCCCCATTGCGATCAGAAGTTGATGACCGCCGAAATGCCCAGGCGCAAGGTGGTGATGGTCTGGTCCTGCGCCTCGGCGTAGGCGCGGGTGTAGTCGATGAACGCGCTCCCGTTGATGTTGGTGTTGAACGTGTACGTCACGCGCGGCCCCACCCGGATGTTGGTGGTGGCGGGGATCGGCGTTCCCGTGGTGGCACCCGGGGTGAATCGCTCGCCGCCCGATTTTGAATAGGAAATGTTCAGGGTGGACTCCAACTGGTTCTTGAAACTGATGTCCTTGCCGAACAGACCGATGCTGCCGCCGGCACGGAAGTTCTTCCGGAGGTCCAGTGTAACCGAGAAGCTGTTGGTCACCGTCTTCGATCCGCGTGTTTCGCTGGAATTCTGCGAGCGTGCGACACCCAGCGTCGAGGTCAGGTCGTTCTTCCAGGTGAACAGCAGCGAGGGCGACATGGTGGATGTCTCCGCGATGACCGTGGCCGGCTGCCCCTTGGTGCCGGATTCGTTGTGGGTCTCACGGTAGTCGAGGGTGAGTTCGCCGCCGGCCAGGATGGGCCGCAGCGGCCCGAACTGGTGCAGATTGTCGAACTTGAGCTGCAGGTCGGGCCAGGTGCTGTTGGTGGCGCGCGTCTGGCTCTCGCGGAAGTCGCTGTCGCTGGTGCCGTGCGCATAGCGCGCCTGCAGGTCGATGGTCTGGCCGTTCTGCTTCTCCATCAGCCGCACGCTGCTGCTCACGTTGTAGCTCAACTCCTCGCGACGCGTGTCGGGCGTGTCCAGCGACTCGCCGTCCTTCATCACGCCGCTGGCGGTACTCGCGCCCAGCCGGTAGGCGAGGTCCGGGCGGTCGGGGATGCGCGCGTAGCTCGAGTTGAGCCGGTGCTGCACACTGGCGCTGATGGGCTGGAAGCGGGTGAAGATCCGCCCGAACCCCTTCACCGCGCTGCCCACCCCGGGGCGCGGCCGGGCCGGTTGCTGGGCGGTGGTATCGGCCTCCGCCTCGCCGGTGCCTCCCTGTCCCGCGGGTTGCCCGCCGCCGGACGGCGGCGCGTTGCCGGGCGGCACGGCGGAACCGCCACCGGGCGGCGGTGTCACCGCCGCAGGATCCCACCCCAGCCACTTGTAGAGGGTGGTGACGTGCTTGCTCAGGTCGAAGCGCAGGCGCCCGGTGTCGTTGCGCGACGCGTTGACGTTGCGGGTCCCGCTGGGATCGCCCTCGCGGCGCACGTTGGGACTCGAATCCTCGTTGTAGTTCGACAGCACCTCGACGGTGGGTTCCACCAGGCGCACGATGGGCCAGCGCGGCGCGACGAAGGATACGCGCAGGTTGTTGCTGCGCCCCACCTCCGTACCCACGTTGACCCCCTGCCAGTCGTGCGGCAACCCCAGATCCCGTGAGATGGCCACGCCGAAGTTCGACTCCAGCGAACGGAACGGGTTGTAGCGAATATTGCCCTGGTTACGCAGCGACGCGTTGTACTGGTAGGGTTCCCTGCGGAACTCCCCGGTTCGCAGGGTCCAGCGCGTCGAGGTCTGCCGGTTCGCGCTGGACGAAAGGTCGATCGAGTTGAACCACCACCGAATGCGGTTCTTTCCGAACAGCGGGAGGGTCTTGTCGCCCGACCAGGTGAGCTGGTAAGAAACCGAGCCCGCCATGTTGGTGGTGGTGTCGCGCACCGACGGACTGATTCCGCGCTGATCACTGTAGGAAAATGTTGGTTTGATGCGGTCGAAGGTGTAGCGCATCAGGAAGTTCTGCGACTGCACGCGCCGGGTGAGCGAGGTGGTGAACCCGCGCGCGACGCGTTCGGTTCGCAGACTGTCCTGCACCGCCGGATCCTGGATCTCGGTGTCACTGTTGGGGGGATACTTGGGCAGCGAGCGATTGCGCGAGTAGTTGCCCGAGACCGGAATCGAAAACCCCGCCAGGGGCAGGAAGTACTGCAGGTCGGTGCGCGCGTTCAGCCCGAACACGGTCTGGTCCACACCGCTGCCGCGCGTCTGGCGCAGTCCGCGGTAGTCCGCACCGGTGCGAGCCCAGTTGCCACCCAGGCTGATGGCACCGCCCGCCACGCTCAGGTTGGCGCTCACGCGCTCCGAGTGGTCGAAGTCGCGCAGCACGTCGCCCACATAGATGTCGTCCATCCAGATCTCGCCGCTCTGCGGAATCGAGTTGCTGCGGTTGCGCACCCCCGCGTAGAGAAAGCGTACCCCGTTGAGGTTGGGCAGTCCGCGCATCAGCACCGGGTAGACCTTGCTCGGGTCACCAAAGTCGGTGGCTGACCCCGTCACGACGCTGTCGGACGGCTCGAACTTGAGGTTGGTGAGATCCGCGAGCTTGATCTGCACCAGCGCCCAGCCGGTTTCGTTGTAGTACTCGCCGGTGAAGGGCACCTGCACCTCGTAGTAGTTGTCTTCGTTGGTCGCCATGCGGAAGTAGTACTCCACACTGTCGCGCAGCTCGTCGGTGTGGACCCAGAAGTTCAGGTCGCGGTACAGGGTCAGGTTCAGCCCCGCCCCCGCGAAGCGCTTGAGGATGCGCAACTGGGTGCTGTCGGGAAGGTTGGCGTAGCGCACCGCGAGCGACGATTCCTTGTCCGAAATCTGGTTCACCGTGTTGGGGTCCACCGGCGGCTTGTACACGCCCGGGTCGGTCTTGGTGCTGATGGAGCCGATGGCAAAGTCCGCACCGGTGGCGGTCTCCACCCCGTCGTACAGGTTGCGGATCTTGTCCGCCTCCCAGCGGTTGCCCTGGATGGAGAACTCGCACACCTGGAGACGGCGTGCGCCGGTGCCGCTGTCGCGCAAGATCTCGGTGGCGCCGTCGAACCACACGCGCACGTGGCGGATCTCGTCCAGGCGCGGCTGCAGACCGCTGGGCGCCACAATGGTGTTGTCGGATATCTTGACGCGGTAGAGCCGCCAGGAGTCGTTCTCGTGCCCCGTTTCCGAGAAGCCGTCGTAGCCCGGGTACTGCGCGCGGATGTCGATTTCCGCGCTGTCGGCCAGGTTGATGGTGTAGCTGAAGTACGCGTTGTCGCGTCCCAGCTGCCCGTTGCGGTCGAGATCCTCGGTGTCGTAGAAGCGGTTGCCCTCGGTTCCGTTGACCTTGAGGTAGCGCCCGCTGATCTTGTTCACATCGATGTCGTCTCCGGAGGGGTCATCCGCGTTGCCCAGGGGCGGGATGATGGCGGGCTCGTCGATGTTGAACAACAGGTCCAGACCGGTGTCGTCGAAGGCCGCGGCGAACCCGTCGCGGTCCCGGTCCTCGTCGTCGAAGACGTTATCGCCGGGATTGAAGAAGTTCTCGTCGATGATCCCCATGTCGATGTGCAGCTGTCCGCCGCGCGTCAGTGGATCAGGCTTGAAGTCGTTCACCCATATCTCGATGAACTGCCCCTGGGTGATGTCCAGCCCGCCGCCGGAAAAGCCCAGCATGACACCCGCGTACCGGGTGGAGTCGGTCAGGGTGGGCGTGTTCATCAGCTCCAGGTCCAGCGACTGCACCAGCGTGTTTTCCTGCTCGTCGAGCTCGGGGTTGAGGTCGCGGCGGTGTACCCCGCGCTCCGGCTCGATGTTGTACCAGAACTGGTCCAGCCGCAGCGAGTCCTCCCACACCATGCCGGCGGGGAGACTGGCCGGGTACCAGCTGCGCCGCGAGGTGGGAATGCGATCGCTGTCCTCCACCCCCTCGAAGTCGTCGATGTAGGCCTCGTTCCTGGTGTTGGGGTTGGGAATGCTGGCCGCAAGCTCGCCGTCGATCTGGATGGTGCTGGGCGCGTCGGTGTCCACGTAGGGGAGCCAGTTGGCAACGTCGGTGAGCAGGCGCGACTGGTGCTGGTATCCACCGGTGACACCGCCCACGATGCCGCGCGTGGGCTCCTCGCCCAGCCGCGGCCGGTCGGCCGCAGTCGCCTTGGACTCGTAGAGAAAGGTGGTGCCGAGACGCGCGTTCTCGCCCAGCTTGGACTGCGTGCTGAAACCGGCCAGGGTGCTGGAGCCGATGCCGCCCAGCGGTTTGTATTCGTAATCGATGGTGAGCTTGGAGTCCGGCGTGAGGTCCGAAGACGCGCTCTCACGCAGCTCCACCTCGCCGGTCTCGTAGTCGATGCTGTAGTCGGTGCCGCGCGTGAGCTTGCGCCCGTTCAGGGTGATGGTCTCGCTGTTCTCCACGATGTCGAGCGCGTTGATGCGGAAGGTCTTCGAGGTGCTTACCGCCGTCACCTTGATGACGTACTGGTGGACGTCCGCCTCCTGGGTGGAGTTGAGAAAGTCGGTGTAGATGCGCGTGGCCTTGTCGTACTGCGGCTGGTACTCGCCGCTGAACTGGAACTGGCCTTCGGTCCACCCGGTGACACTCAAGGTGTCGGGCGCGAAGGCCCGCAGCGACGGGAACTGCAGCGTGCCGGTGGTCAGGTTCACCAGCCCGCTGGTGAGGTCGATACGCCCGTCGGGAGGCCCGGTGCCGCTGCGATCGGTCTGGTCGAGGCCGAAAATCTTCAGGTAGGGCACATCCGAGTTCTGCGGAACCTCGGGGTTGACGCGCGGGTTGATCACGTCCTCGATGATGATCTCCAGCGAGTTGCCGTCGATGCTGGTGAGGCCGAGGTTGTAGATGTTGCGCACCGCCAGCCGCCACACGGAACCGTACGGGCCCACCGGCTTCGGGTCCGGCGCCTTGATCATTTCCAGCATCAGCGTGTCCGCGGCCGAGCCCGCCACCGTCACCTGGCCGGTGGCGGGGTTGATGACGCCGAGGGTCGCGTAGGATCCTCCCACCGGGGTTCCCAGGCTGTTGGTGTAGCGCAGCGCCACTGACTTCTGGGCCGTGGACGCGATGGGGTCGAACAGTTCCACGCCGATCACGTCCAGGGTGATGGCGTCGACGATGAACTCGTAGTCGATGCCGCGTTCCAGCAGCTCGAACTTCTGCGGGCTGAGCGCGAACGTACCGATGCGCGGCCGGCTGCCGGCGTTGATGGCGGTGGCGGCATCGCGGATGCTCTGGCCGTTGCCGACCGAGTCGGGAATCACCCAGCCCGGCAGGCTCTGGATGGTGGGGTCGATGATGAGGTCGGTGGGCGTCACCGTCCGGTACACCTCGAAGTCGACCTCGCTGGCGCCGATGAAGCTGGCCGGGTCGTCGAGGTAGAAGTACTTGTTCTTGATGTAGTCCACGTCGCGGATGGTGCGTGTTTCCGACTGTCCCAACGTGCCGCCGGTGGGGGTAAAGGTGGCGGCCGCCGCCTCGCCCTGCTGCTTGCTGGCGATCACGGTGATGTCGGTGGAACCCATCTTGGCCAGCATCTTCACGCCAAACAGCCCCTGCGCGTTGGAGGAGATGCTCACCAGCTGCGAGCCCGGCAGCGAGAGGCTGGTGTTGCCCAGCTCGATCAACTGGATGACCTCGTCCTCGTAGCCGGTGTAGGCCAGGCGCACGCGGTTGGCGTCGTCACCGATGGCCTCGCTGGAGTGGTCCACCTGGATCGACACCTTGTCGCCGATGGTGCCGATGAGGCTCACGTCCAGTTTCTGCTCCATGTCGAGCGACGGAAACAGCGACTGGTTCTGCCGCCCCTCGAAACCGATGTAGGGGTCGATCACCCGCGTTTCACCGGCGATGGTGATCTGCTCGCGGCCGCGGATGGTGATGCTGGTCTTTTCGCCGGGACCGAAGATGGACTCGAGGCTCTTGGGCATGGGCAGCGGGATGTCGAAGGTGATGCCGCCGGCGGCGGTGGTGGTGGTGCCCACCGTGAAGGCGGTCAGGTTGGCGCGTGCCGCCTCGCGCCATACCGCGGCGCGCGAATCGCGCAGGATCTCGTCGGCCACGTCGGCGTCGGAGGACAGCTGCACGCGCAGCCCCGGGATGGCGAAGTCGCGCGGCATCGGGAGCATCAGCTCGCCCACCTCGCGCTCGTCCTGCTCGAAGAATGCGGTGCGCGGAACAGTGATCACCGCGCGGTAGCCGGGCACCAGCCGGTAGTCCACCACCTGGCGGGCGGTGTCGGAGTCGGTGGGGAGAAAGCTGGGGACGCGGGCGTGCTGGTTGCCCAGCCGGATCGTCTTCCAGTCGAAGGTGACGGTGGAGTCGACGTCGAGTTCGCCGGTGATGCGGTCGCGGTAAAGGGAGTCGTAGAGCCGGGAAACATCGCCCAGGTCGATGTCGAAGGCGAAAAAGGTGTCTTCCTGGGCGTGCGCGGTGCCGACCGTCAGCGGGGTGACGATGCAGAGGAGAAGAATGAGTGCCGGTGTCCGGAAGAGCGCACGGGCCCCCCTTCCGGACCACCTGGAACAGCATGAACACGGCACGTCGATACCAATCGTTTTAGGAGATCGATCACCTTCTCGAGAGACTTCGCGCGACGAGCAGACCCCACCCGCTCGTCCTGATTCGAGGACGCATTCTCAGTAAAGTGTCACTTTTCAGCGACACCTGCGGACAGACAACTCGACGCCCCCTCGACCTGGTCCTTTTACCACCGCCACCCGCGGGTCCGGGGGGCGGTGCCAGGGGAGCGCCATCGATAAAACGTCTTGTCGGCAAACCAATTATCAGTAATTATTCAGAGGTCCGTGCAGCCATCCCTCCTCAGAACCGACGTTCGCCGATGATCTTCGAGCGTTACATCCTTCGCAACTACCTCGGCCCCTTCTTCTTCTCGATGGCGGTAATAACCTTCGTGTTCATAATGGATTTCATCCTCCGCTACATCGATCTGTTCCTGGGCAAAGGCGTGAAGTTCCACATCGTGCTGCAAGTGTTTGCGCTCAGTCTCGGGCACATGTTCGCATTAATCATACCAATGGCCGTATTGCCAGCAACGCTCATGACTTACGGCAATCTGAGCGGCGAAAACGAGATCACCGCCATGCGCGCCTGCGGGGTCTCGCTCTACCGCATGATCGTGCCCGGGCTGATCGGGGCCGCCCTGATGAGCGCGGGGCTGGTGGTCTACAACAACCACGTCCTGCCGGAATCCAACCACCGCCTGCTCAACCTGCTGATCGACATCCAGCGCAAGCAGCCCACCGTGGAGCTGCGCGCCAACCGTTTCATCGACGACCTGCAGGGCTACACCATCTACTTCGCGGAGAAGAACGACCGCACCGGCGACATCTCCGAGGTGCAGATCTTCAAGAAGGCGGAGAAGGACGCGCTCCCCACCACCATCATCGCCGAGAGCGGGCACCTGCAGTTCATCGAGGGTCAGAACCTGCTGCGCGTGGATCTGAAGAACGGCGAGATTCACGAACTGCCGCTGGCGAAGGACCGCGAGACCTACCGGCGAACGTCGTTCAAGGAGTACACCATCAACATCCGCGACGTGGACCGTTCCCTGCAGCGCTCGGAGCGCGACTACCGCGGCGACCGCGAGATGAGCGTGCGCATGATGGAGGACAAGATCCAGGAGATCCGCTCGGAGATGGAGTTGGCCCGCCAGGAGATGATCCGCGAGGCGGGAACCCGCATGGACGCCACCTTCTCCCTGCTCGACGCGCGCGACCGCGCCCGCATGTGGGCGCCCCGCGACAGCGCGCAGGCCGCCCGCCAGGCGCGCGCGGGGGGGGCGGAATCCGGTCTCAAGCCGCGCATGCGGGTGCGTCCGTCCGACTCCGGCGGCCGCGTCGTCCCGCTGGAGGCGCGCAACGAGTTCCTCACCCGCCAGCGCATCGAGACCGAGATCAACAAGCGGGGTTCGTTCGCGCAGCAGATCCGCCGCTACCAGGTGGAGATCCACAAGAAGTACTCGATTCCCTTTGCGTGCGTGATCTTCGTGCTGGTGGGGGCGCCCCTGGCGCTGCGCATGGGCCGCTCGGGAATGAACATGGCGATCGGCTTGAGCATTCTGTTCTTTCTGATCTACTATGTGGGTCTGATCGGGGGCGAGAAGCTGGCCGACCGCGGCATCACCAGTCCGTTCGTCGCCATGTGGGCGCCGAACATCATCTTTGGGATCATGGCGGTCCTGCTGCTGCGCAAGGCCGCGCGTGAGCAGGCCGTATCGGAGTGGTCGGCGGTTTCCCTCCTTCGCACAATTTTCCGCCGCAATGCGACCGCGAATTCATGATCGTTACCTGCTGAGCCGGTTCCTCCGGATCTTCGCCTACAGCGTTTGCGCGTTTGTACTGATCTACATCACCGTAAACGTCTTCGAAGAGATCGACAACTTCATCGATCACGAGGCCTCGCTCAGGAGCATCGCGCGCTACTACCTGCACACGATTCCCTTCGTACTCACCTACGTGGTCCCGGTGTCGCTGCTGCTGGGCACGGTGTTCTCCATGGGCATCATGTCGCGCCGCAACGAGCTCACCGCGCTGCTCGCCTCCGGGGTGAGCATCCGGCGCGTGGCGGCACCGGTGTTCGCCTTTGCGCTGCTGGTGAGCGTGGGGTTCGTGTTCTTCAACGACGCCGTGGTGCCGCGCGCCAACCGGACCAAGAACGACATCATGCGCCACGACATCGAGGGCCGCCAGCGCATCGACCCGGATCTGAAGACCGACTTCCGCTACCTGGGCGCGCGCGGCTTCGTATACCTGGCGCAGTCCTACAGCCACGCCAATCTGTCGCTGTTCGATGTGGTCGTACAGCAGTACGACGACAACACCATGGTGCGGCGCGTCGACGCCAAGCGCGCGCGCTGGGTGGGCGACCACTGGCTCTTCGTGAACGGGTACGATCGCACCTTCGACGGTCAGGAAGAGCACATCGAGCCCTTCGACTCGCTCACCATCCCGGAGATGACGGAGAAGCCGGATGACTTTGCCGAGGAGGAGATCGACGAGGAGGACATGAGCTACGCCGAGCTGTCGCGCTACATCGATCGCGTGCGGCGCAGTGGGGGCAGCGTGGAACAGTACCTGGTGGACCTGCACTTCAAGTTCAGCTTCCCGTTCGCGGGCTCGATATTCGTGCTCATCGGTGTGGCGCTGGCCTCGGGCAAGCGCAAGCAGTCGGTGGCAACCGGCTTCGGCCTCACCCTGGTGATCAGCTTCCTCTACTACGCGGTGCTGCGCGTGGGCCAGACCCTGGGCCACAACGGCGTGCTGCCGCCGCTGTTTGCAGCACAGATGGGAAATATCATCTTCCTGGTGATCGGGCTCATCATGCTGAAACGGACCGACCGATGAAACGCGCCGCCATCATCGCCGCCGTCGCCGCGGTGGTGCTTGCCGCCACCGCCGCGCACGCCGCCCGCGAGTACAAGATCGGCGCGGCCGACCTGGAGAAGCTGGAGGCGCGCACCCAGCGGCAGATCGCCTCGCTGCAGTACCTGATGAACCCCTACCAGCTGCAGCAGTACTTTGCGCTGCCCTCCGACAGCGCGCGGCGCGCGTGGACCATGCGCTTCTGGGCCGCGAAGGACCCGACACCCACCACACCCCAGAACGAGATGAAGGCGGAGCACTACCTGCGCGCCGACATCGCGGCCATGGAGTTCCACATCAATGCGTGGCCGGGCTGGGACAAGCGCGGCGAAATCCTGATCCGCTACGGCTTCCCCGACTATCGCGGCAAGATCGATTCGGAGGTGACCTCGAGCGGGGTGGAGCCGCCCGGCGAGCTGTGGTACTACCGCCGCCACCAGATGATCGTGCGTTTCGAGGACATCAACCTGAACGGCAACTACCGCTATGCGATCACGCCGCTGGGCGATTCGCAGGGCATGTCCATCGACCTGGCCGAGTTCCTCATCTACGACACCCAGGACGCCATCCAGGAGCGCATTCCCCAGCAGTACCTCGACTTCTACCGCGCCCCAGAGGTCAACGACACCGGCGTGGAGTGGGGCATCCGCGAGGCGCTCTTCGGCATGGTCGAGCCGCAGCGCTTCCTGCGCCCGCGCATGGCGCAGACACCGGAGCGCATCGACGAGATCATCGACCCCGACTACGCGCGCTCGCTTCCCGACAACCCGTCCGACGTCTTCCAGATGAACCAGGTGCGCAAGATGGCGTCCAACTTCGAGGGTGTGCTCGAAGACACCCCCGCGTCGTACCCGTTCAATTTCGAGAAGAAATCGTTTCCCTTCTACTTCGGCGTGGAGCAGTTTCGCGGCGGCGACGGTCTGAACCGCGTGGAAGTCAACCTGGAGTTCCCGCTGCAACCGGTGGAGGGCGCATCGCCGCCCGCGCGTTCCTACCGCGCCAGCGTGGTGGTGATGGACGCGGACTACGCCGTCGTCGACCGCCAGCAGCAGGAGCTGGGTGTTCCTGCCGACCGCGTGCGGGGCGAGGTGACCGCCCTGATGCCGGCGCAGATCGTCTTCACCCTGCCGCGCGGCTACTACCGGGTGGGCGTGGCCATGCAGGACCTCGACGCGAGCACCTCGTCGGCATACCGGACCAACGTGTCCGCGCGCAACTTCGACGGCGAGCTCGCCATCAGCGACGTGCTCTTCGCGCAGCGCATCGCCCCGGCGGAGTCCAGCATGCCCTTCATGCGCGGCGCGCTGGTGGTGGTGCCGCACCCCATCCGCCGTTATGCGGTGGGTTCGCCGGTGCCGGTGTACTTCGAGATCTACAACCTGGGGATCAACCGCGAGGGCGTGTCCGAGTACGAGGTGGAATACCGGGTCGCACCCCACCCCGACCGCAAGCGGGGGCTGCTGGACCGTTTCCGCGGGGCGGACGCGGTGTTCTCGTCGCGCTTCAAGGCGTCGGGTTACAGCGCCACCGAGCCCACCCACATCACCATCAACAGCGAGAACCTCGAACCCGGGCTGTACGATTTCATGGTGCGTGTGAAGGACGAGTTCTGGCAGAGCGAAGAGCTGCGTGAAGCGACGTTTCGGATCGTGGAGCCGACCAGACCGGAATGACCTCGACCTCCCACACACCCCGCAACGCGTTGACCAGGCGCACCCGCGGGCTCGCGAGCAGTTCGGCCACCGTGATGACGCGCTCGCAGACTCCCTCTTCCTCGATCATCCGCGCCCGCCGCACGCCCGGCAACAGGCCGCAGGTGAGGGGCGGCGTGCAGGCCACACCGTCGATGTCCACCACCACGTTGGCGATGGTGGTTTCGGTGACCTCGCCGCGTTCGTTGTAGAGCAGCACGTCGTCGAAGCCCGGGCACGCGGCCAGCGCCTCCCGGTACACGCCGCGCTCGGTGGTCTTGTGGAACAGGAACGGGTGCCGGCTGTCCACCGGGGCGTTCGCCAGCGCCACCCGGCGCGGGCGCCCGGCCTCGGCGTCGAAGGCCTCCGCGTCGAGGTGCACGCTCCCGTCCGCCGCCACCCGCAGGCGCACGCGGTGCGGCGCACGCGGCAGGGTTTCCGCGAGTGCATCCAGCGCCGCGCGTACGCGGCCGGTGTCGAGCGGGAGTCCGAAATGCGCGGCGGACCCGGCCAGGCGGGCCAGGTGCCGCTCCAGCAGCGGGTAGCCGGCGTCCGGCAGCCACAGCAGCGTCTCGAGCAGATCGAATACCGGCGCGGGCTCGCGCAGCAGGCGCGCCTTCACCCCGCATTCGTTGTACTCGTCGTCAAGGCGCGAGTCCCACACGATCCCGCCGCCGGTCCCGAACTCCGCCATTCCTGCCGCGTGGTCGATGAGCGCGGTGCGGATGGCCACGCTGAACTGCGCACGCCGCCCCGGCGCGATGAAGCCAATGGCACCCGTATACACCTGCCGCGGCGACGACTCGACCTCCGCGATCACCTGCATGCTGCGCGCCTTCGGCGCCCCGGTGATGGATGCGGCCGGAAACAGTGCTTCGATGATTTCAGCCACGCCGGCGCGTGATTCCGCGCGCACGGTGGACGTCATCTGCAGCACGGTGGGGTGGCGCTCGACGTCGAACAGCCGCGGCACGTGCACGGAGCCGGTGCGCGCAATGCGACCCAGGTCGTTGCGCACCATGTCCACGATCATCACGTTCTCGGCGCGGTCCTTTTCCGACGCGCGCAACTCGGCCGCGCGCGCGTCGTCCTCGGCGAGAAAACGGCCGCGGGGCCGCGTGCCCTTCATGGGGCGGGATTCCAGCAGCTCCCCCTCCAGGCGGAAGAACAACTCGGGCGAGGCGCTGCAGATGGTCCACTCCGGCAGCGACAGGAACGCGCCGAACGCCGGGTCGCGCCCCGCCATCCGGTGCATAAAGAACGCCCCCGCGGCATGGCGGGCGAAGGCGGCGCGCAAACGGAAGGAGTAGTTGACCTGGTAGGTGTCGCCGCTCGCGATGAGCGACTTGATACGCGCGAAAGCGCGGTCGTACTCGGCGCGTTCGATGGCCGGACGCCACACCGGCAACGGGCAATGTCCACGGGGCAGCGGACCCATGCCGCGCACGCGGGGTGCGTCGTAGAGGCCGAACCACAAGAGCGGCAGCCGGCCGGCATCCCGCACCACGAACGCGGGATCGAACGCGGGGGCGGCCTCGTAGGCGATGAACCCGGCGGCGTGGAGACCTCGGCCGGATACGGCCGCTTCCACCGCGTGCAGCGCGCCGCGGACATCCGCGACGTCGCTGACGGCGATGATTTCGCGCGGGGCCGAGAATACGAGCCAGCGCCCGCTGTCGGCGTCGCGCAGGACCACGCTGTTCACTGCCATCCTCCCCCGGGACCGTTCCCGGGCCAGAAAAGGCAATGCGGGCCGGTCGCAGATCGACCGGGCCCGCACGCCGTTACAAACATCAGCCGGCCGGAACCGATCAGGTGCCGTGCTCCCAGCTGGCGAGGTATCTCGCCTGCTGGTCGGTGAGCGTATCGATCTTGTAGTTCATCGACGCCAGCTTGAGGCGCGCGATCTCCCGGTCGATGCGCTCGGGAACCGGCATGACCTCGATCTTGAGCGAGCCGTGCTGCTTGACCATGTACTCCGCCGCCAGCGCCTGGTTGGCGAAGCTCATGTCCATCACCGCGGCCGGGTGCCCCTCCGCGGCGGCCAGGTTGATAAGGCGCCCTTCGCCCAGAATGTTGATGCGCTTGCCGCTCTTGAGCGTGTACTGGTCCACGTCCTTGCGCACCCGCTTCTTCTTGTTGGCGATCTTCTCGAGTTCCTCGATTTCGATCTCCACGTTGAAGTGCCCGGAGTTGGCGACGATGGCGCCGTCCTTCATGTTCTCGAAGTGCTCGCGGCGAATGACCGCGATGTTGCCGGTGAGCGTCACGAAGATGTCACCGATGCTGGCGGCCTCCATGATGGGCATCACCCGGAAGCCGTCCATGACCGCCTCCAGCGCCTTCACCGGGTCCACCTCGACGATGACCACGTTGGCGCCCATGCCCCGCGCGCGCGTCGCCAGGCCGCGCCCGCACCAGCCATAGCCGGCCACCACGAAGGTGGAACCGCACAAGAGCACGTTGGTGGCGCGCAGAATACCGTCAATGGTGCTCTGGCCGGTGCCGTAGCGGTTGTCGAAGAAGTGCTTGGTGATGGCGTCGTTCACCGCCACGATGGGAAACTTGAGCACGCCCTCCTTCTGCATGCTGCGCAGACGGATGACACCGGTGGTAGTTTCTTCGGTGCCACCGAACACGTTCTTGAGCGCGTCGTCGCGGCTCGAGTGCAGCGTGGAGACCAGGTCGGCCCCGTCGTCCATGGTGATCTGCGGCTTGAGATCCAGCGACTGATTGATGTGCTTGTAGTAGGTTTCGTTGTCCTCGCCGTGGATGGCGAAGACTGAAGTCTGGTAGTCGGC
This sequence comes from Candidatus Krumholzibacteriia bacterium, assembly GCA_029865265.1. NCBI lineage: Bacteria > Candidatus Krumholzibacteriota > Candidatus Krumholzibacteriia > Candidatus Krumholzibacteriia bacterium. The sequence continues at coordinate 26,607 of JAOUHG010000006.1, forward strand.
CACCAGGCTCGCCGCCACGTCGTCCTGCGTGGAGAGCGGGTTGGACGCGCACAGCGAGGCCTGCGCCCCGCCCGCCTGCAGCGTGCGCATCAGGTTGGCGGTCTCGGTGGTGACGTGCAGGCACGCGGCGATGCGCACGCCGGACAGCGGCTTCTCCTTCTGGAAGCGGTCCCGGATGCTGCGCAGCACCGGCATGCGGTCGTCGGCCCATTCGATGCGGTCCTTGCCCTGCGGGGCGAGGCCGATATCCTTGATGTCGTGCTTCATTGGTTCCCTTTCTCGCTACGATTGAGCGCGTTTGCGTAGTTCCTCGACGAAATCAACGTGCTCCCAGGTGAAATCCTTGTCCTCGCGGCCGAAGTGGCCGTAGGCGGCGGTCTTGCGGTAGATGCCGCGGCGCAGCTTCAGCCGCTCGATGATACCCTTGGGGGTGAGATCGAACGCGTCGCGCACGATGCGGGTGAGCTTCTCGTCATCGATCTTGCCGGTACCGAACGTGTCCACCATCACCGAGACCGGTTCCTTCTCACCGATTGCATACGCAATCTGGATCTCGCACTCCCCGGCCAGCTCTGCGGCCACGATGTTCTTGGCGATGTGGCGCGCCGCGTAGGACGCGCTGCGGTCCACCTTGCTCGGGTCCTTGCCCGAGAAGGCGCCGCCGCCATGGCTGCCCATGCCGCCGTAGGTGTCCACGATGATCTTGCGGCCGGTGAGCCCGCAGTCGGCCTTGGGTCCGCCCTCCACGAAACGGCCGGTGGGGTTCACCAGCAGCCGGTAGTCCCCGCCGTTGAAACCGAACTTGGCCAGGATGGGGCGCACCACCTTGTCGTTCACATCGCGCCGCAACACCTCATCCTTGACGTCGGCGGAATGCTGGGTGGAGACCACCACGGTGTCGATACGGTGCGGTTTGCCGTCCGCATATTCCACCGTGACCTGCGTCTTGCCGTCCGGCCGCAGATAGTCGCAGCCCTTTTCGTTGCGCCGCACCCACGCCAGGCGCTCGGAGAGCCGGTGGGCCAGAAAGATCGGCGCCGGCATGAGCGTTTCCGTCTCACGGCACGCGTAACCGAACATCATCCCCTGGTCGCCCGCGCCCTCCTTGCCCACCACACCCATGGCGATGTCCGGCGACTGCTCGTCGATGGAGGTGATGACCGAGCAGGTCTGGTAGTCGAAACCGAACGCCGCATCCGTGTAGCCGATATCCTTGATGACACCGCGCGCCACGGACGGAATGTCCACGTACGCGGTGGTGGTGATTTCACCGGCGATGAACGCGAGTCCGGTGGTCACCAGCGTCTCGCACGCCACCTTGGCGGTGGCGTCCTGCGAGAGGATCGCGTCGAGCACCGAATCCGAAATCTGGTCCGAAATCTTGTCGGGGTGCCCTTCGGTAACGGACTCCGACGTGAACAGCCGCTTCTCCGACATGTTGCCTCCTTGGCTTCCTTCTGCTGTGCGCCCGCGGGCGTCTATTTGAATATGATCTCGCTCGAGTCTCCGACGTCAAACCGCTTGAACCCGCCCCGGATGACGGCGTTGGCGCCGATGAGGCTCGACTCGAGGGTCGCCTCGGTGACGGTCGCACCCTCGGACAGCACGGAATCGCGGATGATCGACGAGTGGATCACCGCGCGTTCGGCGATCGATACATACGGCCCGATAATGGAGTTCACGATCTCCGCACCCGGCGAGATCGAAACCGGCGGGATGATGATCGACCCCTCGATGGGGGGCGTGCTGGGCGCATTCTTCAACAATTTACGGTTTGTTTCAAGCATGGCCTCGGGCTTTCCGCAGTCGAACCATTCGTCGATGACGAAGGGCCGGAACTCGGTCCCGCCCTGGATCATCAGCTGCAGGGCGTCGGTGATCTGGTACTCGTTGTTGGTGGTGATGTTGCGGTCGATGATGTCCCGCACCGCCTTGAACAGCCCGGCCGAATCGCGCAGGAAGTACAGCCCCACCAGCGCCAGGTTGGAGGGGGGGTCCTGGGGCTTCTCCACCAGGCGGGTGATGCGGCCGTCCGACACCTCGCACACGCCGAAGCGGCGCGGGTCCTCCACCTCCTTGACCCCCAGCACGTTGCTCTTCTGGGCCACGACCCGGGCCAGGTCGGTCTTGATGATGGTGTCCCCGAGGACGATCAGGACCGGCTCGCCCTTGTCGGCGACCGCACGGGTGAGATCCACCGCGTGCCCGATGCCGCGGCGCTCCTCCTGGTAGACGAACTCCACCTGGAGCCCGGCGTAGTGGCGGCGGACGAACTCCTCGATCAGCTCCCCCTTGTAGCCAACGATGAGGACGATGCTGCTGGGTCCCAGCGGGACCACGTCGTCCAGGATGTGGGAGATGATGGGCTTGCCCGCCACGTACAACAGCGCCTTGGGGAGCGTGTAGGTGTGGGGGCGCAAGCGTGTGCCGATTCCGGCGGCGGGGATGATGGCCTTCACGCGAGTTCCTTCTTGAGTTGGTCGATCTTGGTGACCGGCGTGGGATCGACGCCGTTGAGATACGCGAGGTATACGCTGGCGAAATCACCCAGCAGCATCATGGACAGCATGCGCGCCAGGCGTCCGCCGCCGGGCGACTCCAACCGCTCCACGCGCGCCGCCAGCGGGCCCATGATGGAGAGACCCACGCCGGCCTGGCGCCGCGTCATGGGGTGGTCGTCGCGGTCCTCGAGCGAGAAGATCACCGCACGCGACATCAGGTGCGGAGACGCCTCCCAGCCCACGATCTCGTTGTGATTCAGCTCCGGGAAGAAAGCGAAGTGGGCCAGCACCTTGCCGTTCTCGTTGAACTGGCACGCCCAGCGGCGCGCCACCCCTTCCAGCAGCGAGGGCGCCGCGTAGACGAAAGCGGTCCTGCCGTGCAGGCCGTGCGCCAGTTCGATGGCGGCGTTGTCCTTGTGTCCGGGTGCGTATGCCTCGCAGCGGTCACGCACCGCCGCCAAAGACTCCTCGAATTCCGCGTCGGTGAAGGCGGCCGCGCCGCACGCGCGCAGAATCTGCAGCATGGGAAAGAGCGAGAAGCCGATGGCCGAGCGCGGCGGCATCCCGCCGGGAATGGTGCACACCGGCACCCCGTCGCGGGCACAGCGCTTCGCCAGTTCGCCACCACTGGTGACGGCCACGATGGCGGCACCGGCCGCGCGCGCCGCGTCGTAGGCGGAGAGGGTCTCGCCGGTATTGCCGGAGTAACTCGACGCCACCACCAGCGCGCCGCGGGCGAGGTTTCCGGGCAGCGCGTAGTCGCGGCAGCTCATCAGCGGGGCCTCCGCGCGCTCGCCCAGGAACGACCGCGCCAGGTCGCCCCCGATGGCGGATCCACCCATGCCACACACCACCACGCGCGCAAAGGGGCCTCGCGGCAGCTGCGCTTGCTTCACGAACGCGGCACCGATCTCCCAGGCGCGAGCCGCCTGCTCCGGAAACGCGAGAATGCGGCCGAGCATGTCGGACGCGTCGATTCGGGCGCGCAGGTCGTTCATCGCCGTCATGTTCGCGGTCTCCCGTTGTCGACCATCGAAGGAACGTTGAGCTTCAGGAACGCCTCGATCTCCGCCTCGATCTCCGCGGTGGTGCGGAACTTGGTGGTGCGGCGCACGAGCGCGCGACAGGCATCGAAGGTCACCGAGCGGATGATGCGCTTGACTTCCGGGATCACGTTGGGACTCACGCTGAAACCGTCGATGCCCAGTCCGATCAGCACGGGCACCGCCAGCGGGTCGCCCGCCATCTCGCCGCACACGGACACCTCCACACCCTTGCGCCGCGCCGCCTCCACGGTGATACGCAGCAGCCGCAGGATGCTCGGGTGCAGGTGCTGGTACAGGTGCGCGATCTTGCTGTTTCCCCGGTCCACCGCCATGGTGTACTGGATGAGGTCGTTGGTGCCGATGGAAAAGAAGGCCACCTCGCTGGCAAAGTGGTCCGCCAGCGCCACCGCCGACGGCGTCTCCACCATCATTCCCAGCGGCACGTCGTCGGCAAACTTGTAGCGCTCCCGCGTGAGATCGTCGCGCACCTCGGCGCAGATCTCCTTGGCGCGCACGATCTCCTCCACCTGCGAGATCATTGGAAACATGATCTTCACCTGGCCGTGCGCGCTGGCGCGGTAGATGGCGCGCAACTGCGTCTTGAAGATATCCTTGCGGGTCAAACAGAAGCGGATGCCCCGCCAGCCCAGGAACGGATTGAGTTCCGGCGAACGGTGCAGATAGCCGGCAATCTTGTCGCCCCCGATATCGAGGGTGCGGATAACCACCGGCCTGCCCTCCATCTTCTCCGCCACCGCGCGGTACACCTTGTACTGCTCCTCTTCGGTGGGCAGGTAGTCCTGCGAGATGAAGTAGTACTCGGTTCGAAACAGCCCCACACCCTGCCCCCCGTGGTCGACGGCGGACTCCACCTCGTCGGGCGCATCGATGTTGGCGCTGAGCATGAAGGCGCGCCCGTCGAGCGTCTGCGCAGGGTACCCGGTCAGGGTGAGGAGTTGCTCCTCCAGTTCGCGGAAGCGTTCGATCTCCAGGCGATAACTCTCGATGGTGGACGGCGTGGGATTCACGATCACCGAGCCGGTGTTCCCGTCCACGATCACGGTGTCGCCGGGCTCGACCTGGTCAACCAGGTTCTCCAGCCCCACCACAGCCGGCACGCCCTGCGAGCGCGCAATGATGGCGGTGTGCGACGTGCGCCCGCCCAGATCGGTCGCGTAGGCAAGTACTGTGTTGCGGTCGAACTGCGCGGTGTCGCTGGGGGAGAGGTCGTGTGCCACCAGCACGCTGGGCTCGCTGGGGCGGTTGGCGTCGCCGGCATCGTCGCCCAGCAGCTGCCGGATGACCCGCTTCTTCACGTCGAGCACGTCGATGGTGCGTTCCTTGAGGTACTCGTCCTCGATTCCGCCGATGGAATCGATGACCCGGTCGATCACCGCCTCGAAGGAGGCGGCCGCGTCGAGGCGCTCGGAGCGGATGAGCGCACCGGTCTCGTCGGTGAGCAAGCTGTCGTCGAGGATGAGCAGGTGGGCGTCGAAGATGCGTGCGTGATCATCGCCCATCTTCTTTGCGATGTCCGTCTTGAACGCGCGAATCTCGCGGCGGGTCTCGGCGAGCGCCCGTCCGAAACGGGCCACCTCGGCCTCGACCGCCGCCGGCTTCACCTTACGGCGTGGAACACGCGTGCGGCCGCCATCGCGCACGAACGCCGTGCCGATGACGATGCCTGGCGACGCCGAAATCCCGTGCCGCTCGAACTCGGGCTTCGCGTGGTTCCGTCCGTTGGCCGGACCGTTTACCTTGTGGGCTCTGCTGCGTGACATGGTCAGGCGGTTATCCGCGATGGCGCGCTCGTGCGTGCCATCCGGCCGGTCCGCATCCGGCGTGGCGTGTTACGGATTAGTCTTCGTAAAACTTCGCGTCGAAGAGGGCTTCGAGGGCTTCTTGTGCGGCGGCTTCGTCAGGACCTTCTATTTCCACCCGAATCCGGGCGCCCCTGGCTGCGGCGAGACTGGCAAGCCCGAGAATGCTCTTTCCGTTGGCATACTTGTCGTTGTGGTACACGCGAATGTCGCTGCTGTACTGCGCGGCAACCTTGACGAACTCACCCGCGGCGCGCAGGTGCAGGCCGATCTTGTTGCCCACCTGTTTCGTGAACTCCACCATACGTTCAACGCCTACTTCAGCACCAGGGCGACCGCCCATGACAGCGGGAAGAGGACAATCGCTATCCACGGCGCCGGCACTCGGCGCGAGGCGAGCAACACCACGGCGGCCACCAGCATCCCCCCCAGGGCCACGGGCATACCCTCCGCCCGCGCGCGCGCTATCAGCACCGCCACCAGAGCCCCGCCGGCGAACGCGGCCGCGCCTCTCGCACTGCCGATGAGGCGCGCAACACCGTGCCCCGAGAAGGTCTCCACCACCCCCCAACCCCGGGAATACCCGAATGACACTCCCCAGTACCGGGTCGCGATAACCACGGCATTGTACAGCAGCAGAACCGCCAGTAACCCCGGAAAAAAACTGTATATAGCAGACAGGCAGGCCAAAGTCAACGCAAGGGGCTTGAGGGCGCCCACGAACAGCATATCGCCCACCACCGCCAGCGCACTCCCGGCGGCCTGCTTGAAGCGGGACACCGACGCGGGAGCCCCCGCGTCGCCGTCCTCCTCGATGCGCAGCACCCCACCCACCACCAGCGGCGCCGTGTTGGGGTTGGTGTTGAAATACTCCGTGTGCCGGTCGAGCAGGCCGTTGCCGCGCGGGGAGAGGCGTTCGGCGGCCGCGTCCAGGGCGAAGAGGACCCCCAGGTTCTGCATGCCGCGCCGGTGCAGGGTCGCCTGGATGAAGAGCAGGCGGGCGAATACACGCGCCAGATCGCCGCGTCCCAGCCGACCGCTCACAGCAGCCACACCACCCCGAGGGTCACCAGCAGACCCAGCGCCGCATAACGCCCCAGCGCGCGGTTGCCGAATGCGGTGAAGACGGTCACCGCCGCAACCGCGGGGAGCGTGTTCAACCACAGCTCCGCGCCCGCGGATACCCCGCCCAGGCGCCCGGTGAGCGCGTCGCCGAGCCCCACCGCCACCGGCAGCATCACCAGAACCGAGGCCGCGTTGACCAGCGCCACGATGGCCGCCGAGGCGACGACACGCGCGAGCAGGTCGCGCGTGGCGGCCTCCGGCGTTCCCGGCAGCCTGAAGCCGACCAGCCAGCGCTCGCGTATTTCGCCCCCGGCCCGCGAGACCACGGCACCGGCCTCGCCCGCCAGCAGCCCGAAGAACACGCCCGCGGCCACCACGAAGCCCACCCGGGTATCGCCGGTGGTCTTGAGCACCAGGCACGCGGCGCCGATACCCACCACGCCGCCCACCACGGTGTTGGGGCGGCGCGTCCCGCGCGCAGCGGCGATCGAGAACCAGACCAGTTGCAACGCGACACCGGCCATCATCGCGGCCGCCATCTGGTGGGTGATCGCACCGACGATGAGCCCGACGAAGACCGGTTCACCCAGCAGGCTCTGCCAGCCGGCCCGGTCGTCCAGCGCCAGCAGCCCGGCGACAACGGAAATGAGGACGACGTCGGATATCAAGGCATCACACCACGAGCGAGTTGATCACCCGCGCGGCGTTGGAGGGAATGTCCTGGGCCGACAGCGTTACACCGAACTTGACCAGCTCGCGCAGGTAGGAGCGTTCCTCTTCGGTAAGGAAGACGAATGGGAGCAGCTCCACCGAACGCTCGCGGTAGTGCAGCCCTCCCACGTTCACCTGCTTCAGCCCGACGCCGGCCTGTACCAACGCGAGCACATCCCGGCCCGACTCGAACAGCACCAGCAGATCGTCCTGCTGGAAGAGCTCGCTCTGCAGCCGCCGTACCGCCTCTTCGGTGGAAAAGAAAGACGTCTTGATCTCGGGCGGGACACAGGAGGTGTAGAAGCGGCGCTCCCAGTCGCTGGTGGCCACGCGGTCGTTGGCCACGACGATACGGTCGGGCTTGACGTAAGGAACCCAGCCCAGCACCACCTGACCGTGGATCAGTCGGTCGTCGATGCGAGCGAGCTTGATTGGCATGGTCAGAACTGGTCCGCGTCGATCGCGTTGATACTGTCGCGTCCGCGCGATGCGAGCTCGGATGGAAGACGTTCGAAATTGATTTCGGTTCTCTTGTTGAGGAAGGCGAGCAGCATTGGAAGGTTCACACCCGACACGATACGGACGTTTCGGTGCCTGCGCTCTATGGCCAGGGTGGCGTGACCGCAACTCCCGCCGATGAAGTCCACGAACATCACGTAGGAATCGTCCGGTCCTCCCGACTCGATGATGGCCTCCAGTTCGGAGGCCAGCGCCTCGGGCGCCTTGCCCTCATTGCTCACGGCGTGCACACCGGAGACCGACCCGTAGATGTGGTGCGCGGTCGCGATGAACTCCCGCGCGAGATTGCCATGTGTGACGACTATCGCCGATATCATCTTGCTGGCCGTTGCAGGGCGTGTCATTCAGTATCGAATCTCAAATAGTGCCTCGTCTGCTTGTCACTCTTCATCATGTCGATCAAAAGCGTGTTGAAGTTCTCGGCCGCATTGACGCCGTAGACCTTCAACATGTGGTTCATCGCGATTACTTCGGAGATTACCGTGATGTTCTTGCCGGGGAAAAGCGGAATTACCACCTGGGGCAGCTGCGCGCCCAGGATTTCCGTGGTCCGCTCGTCCAGACCGGCCCGGTTCCAGTCCTTCTTGGTGTCCCAGTCCTCCAGCAGCACCTCCACCTCGATGCGTTTCTGAACGCGCACCGAACGGATGCCAAACAGGTCCTGGACGTTGATGATCCCGATCCCGCGGATCTCCATGAAATGGCGCAGGTGCTGGTTACCGCGCCCGGTGAGCACGTCGTCGCTGATCTTGCGCACATGCACGGTGTCGTCCGCCACCAGACGGTGTCCGCGTTCCACCAGGTCCAGGGCGATCTCGCTCTTGCCGATGCCGCTGCGGCCCGTAAACAGGAGTCCGACACCGTAGACGTCAACCAGGGTGCCGTGGACCTCGGTGGTCTCGGCAAAGGCGTCGTCCAGGTACTTGGTCATCTCGTGGATGAAGGGGGTGGTCAGCATGCTGGTGCGCAGCACCGGCACCTTGTGGCTCACGGACGCCTTGAGCAGTTCGACGGGGATGTCGAGCTGCCGGGTCACGATGATGCACACCAGCGGAACCGAGAACAGCCGGTCCACCGCCTCCACCCGCACCTCGTCGGTGCGGGTGTTGAGGTAGAGGATCTCCGTCTCCCCCAGCACCTGGATGCGTTCGTTGAGGTAGTTCTGCATGAACCCGGCCAGCGCCAGTCCGGGCCGGTGGATGTCGGTGACGGTGGCCGGGATGGGCCCCTCCTCGACGCCATTGACCAGGCTCAATGCCAGCAGCTCCCGGGTTTCATCCAGGAGCTGCTTCACGGACAGAGTCTTCTTGCGGGTGGTGCTCATTCCCCTGGCTGTTCCGTCTCCGCCTCGGCTACCTCTCCGGAAACCTCGCCCAGACCGCGGTTGTGCTTGCGGCTCTTGAGCTTGCTGTGATGGCGCTTCAACTGCTCTTCAAGCTTGTCGACAGCACGGTCGACAGAAAGGTACATATCCTCCGATTCCGCGCGGCCGATCATGTCGCGGCCATTCACATGCAGGGTCAACTCCACCCGCTGGCGGTACTTCTCGAGCGAGAAAATGATGTGCACATTGACGATGTGATCGAAGTACTTCTTGAGGTTGAAAACCTTGCTCTCCGCGTAGTCCTTCAGCGCGGGAGCCAGGTCGTAGTGTCTTGCCGTCGTGGTAATGTTCATGACGACCCCTTTCTTAACATCATCGGCAATTGACGCCGTTCCGGATTCCCGGCACGGCGTTCGGAGGGGCGCAACGCAACAGTTTGCGCCTCGAAGAAAAATCATGTTTGGGAGGTAAAAGGCGGCGGATCGCCGAAGTTCGGGTGCCCGGGGTGCGATCGTTCGGTCGGGGAACGCTGCAACGTGGATCATCTGGCACTCCACACTTCCAAATCTACACTCCAACGCCCCACAGGGCAAGGCCGCGCACGCCACCGGGCGGCCAATATCAGTATTGTTTTCGCATCCGCGCCGGGAGGATGTTGAGTTGCTCCCGGTACTTGGCGACCGTCCGGCGGGCGATGTTGAGCCCGTCCTTCTTAAGCATATCGGCTATCTTCTGATCCGACAGCGGGGTACGCGCGCTCTCGGCCTCGATGATGCGCCGGATGTGGTCCTTGGCGCTCTTGGCCGACACCTCCCCGCCGTCCTGGGTGCTCAGGCTGGAGGAGAAGAAAAACTTGAGCTCGAAGACGCCCCGTGGCGTCTGCACGTACTTGTTGGTGGTCACACGGCTCACCGTGGACTCGTGCATGCCGATCTCGCTCGCCACCTGCTGCAGGGTGAGCGGCTTGAGGAACGCGGTGCCCTTGTCGAAGAACTCGCGCTGCTTGCGAACGATGCACTCCATCACCTTGACCATGGTACGGCGGCGCTGCTCGATGGTCTGGATGAGCCACTTGGCGCTCTTCAGGCGTGCGTTTATGAACTCGCGCGCCTCGTTGTCACCGTTGCGCACCTCGCGCATGAGTTCGTCGTGATAGTGCTGGCTCACGCGCAGCCGCGGCACGTTGCGGTCGTTGAGGTAGACCACGTACTTGCCGTCCACGGTCTCCACCACCAGGTCCGGGATGACGTACTTGGGATCCTCCACCACCACTTCCAGGCCCGGCTTGGGGTCGAGGGTGGCGATCTGCTTGCACTGGTCCTGGATGTCCTGCACGGAGACCTTGAGCTTGCGGGCAATCTCCATGTACTTCTTCTGCTTGAACTCGTCGAAGTGGCTGCGAATGATGATGGCGGCCAGCGAGTCGTCCTCGCCGCGGAAGCGCAGCTGCAGCAACAGGCACTCCTGCAGGTTGCGCGCGCCGACGCCGGGCGGGTCGAAGGACTGGATGAGTTCGAGGACGCGATCCACTTCCTCCAGATTGACGTCGAAGGTGTGCGCGATCTCCTCGATGGTGCAGGTGAGATAGCCGCTCTCGTCTAGCGAGCCGATGATGTAGTCGCCGATCATGAGGGTGGCGGGTTCATCGGTGGCGATGCGCAGCTGGCCCATGAGCTGGTCGGTGAACGACTGCTTGGCCACGGGAACCTTCTCGAAGAATTCCTCCTGCTGCTCTTCCTCGCCACCGGCACGCCCCAGCTCGAAGCCGGCGTTGAAATACTCGTCCCAGTCGACCTGCTCCTCGCCGGCCTCGCCACCGTCGGGTTTGCTGTCGGCTTCCTCCTGGCTGCTCTCCGACGGCTCGTCCTTGCCGTCACCGTCGGAAGCCTCCTTCTCCTCGTTTTCCTCGGTGATCTCCTCGTACTCCTCGATTTCCTCCAGCAGGGGGTTCTCCATGATCTCCTGCTTGAGCATCTGCTGGAGCTCAATGGACGGCATCTGCAGAAGCTTCAGCGCCTGCTGAAGCTTCGGCGTCATGACCAGCGTCTGCCTCTGTCTCAGGTGAAGGCCGAACTTCATGTCCATAGTGCGTGCAGACCTCTACGCTGCCTAGAGCCGGAACGAGTTCCCGAGATAGATTTCCCTTACTTCCGCGTCGCCGGCCAGATCGTCGGCCGTACCCGCCCGCTTGATGTTGCCCTCATACATGATGTAGGCACGATCGGTGATGCTCAACGTGTCGCGGACGTTGTGGTCCGTTATGAGGATCCCAAGACCCCGCTCCTTGAGCTTTCTCACGATGCCCTGCAGGTCCTGTACCGCAATGGGATCGATGCCCGCGAAGGGCTCGTCCAGCAGCATGAACTTGGGATTGGTGACGAGCGCACGCGTGATTTCCACGCGCCGCCGTTCGCCACCGGAGAGCTGGTATCCCATGCTCTTGCGGATGTGCGATATGTCCAGTTGCTCGAGCAGTTCGTCCAGCCTCCGCTTGCGATCGCTGCGCGAGTAGCGCATCGTCTCCAGCACCGCCATCAGGTTGTCCTCGACGCTCAACCCGCGGAAGATCGACGGCTCCTGCGGGAGATACCCGATACCCAGGCGCGCACGCTTGTACATGGGCGTGTGGGTGATGTCGCGCTCGTCCAGACGGATGTTCCCGTCGTTGGGGCGGATCATACCGACGATCATGTAGAAGGTCGTCGTCTTGCCGGCACCATTCGGCCCCAGCAGGCCCACCACCTCGCCACCGTTGACGTCGATGCTCACCCCGCCCACCACGCGCCGGCGGCCGTATACCTTGACCACGTTGTCCGTAGACAGGCGTGGCTGCTGTCCGGGCTGCGGCACCGGATCCAGCTCGGCGAGCTTACTGGTTGAACTTTCCATCTTCCTCGCGGACGACGGCGTGCACGTCCTTCTTGATCACAACCGAATCCAGCGTGTGGTCGCACTCCAGCCCGATTCCCGTGACCACGTCTCTGCCGCGCGTCAACTTGACGAAACTGTCGCTCACAATCATGTCCGCCTCGTTCAGGTAGCGCAGGCTGTCGGTCTCCAGCACCTCACCCTTGAACGACACCGCCACCACGTTCCCGTACGCCAGCATGTCGTGCGAATCCAGCAGATACTCGCCCTTGTCGGCGGTCAGCGTGGTCTGCAGGTTCCCCAGCTTGTCGTAGAACTCGATTCTGGGGTCATCCATCACAAACACGTTCCTCGCGTTGAACCGGTTTGCGTGGGGCGCTCTGAGCGTCCACTGCACGCGGCCACTGTCGGATTCCTGGGTCGCAAAGTCCGTCACCGTCTCGTCGGGGATGGCGGGATCCCGGACCGCGGCGTCCTGCTCTTCCTTCCTGTCGCACGCGGCCAGCGCCACCGCCACCGCCAGCACCCCAAGCAGCCACCGTGCCTTACGCCTCCGCCGCATACGCCGCCTCCACCCCGTCGTCTCCTGTTTCCTGCCCGCGCCAGCGGTGATGGAACCACACCCACTGCTTGGGGTCGATCCGAATCAGCCGTTCCACCGCCAGCGAACACGCTTCGGTGATTTCGCGTACCGCGCGTTCGCGGCCGGCGCGATCCGGATTCCCGGCGGGGATCTCCGGCAGCACGTGGATCACGTGCCGGCCGTTGCGGCCGATGAACACCCCCATGGGGAGTATCGCGGCCCCGCTGGCCAGTGCCATCTTCGCGACCGCCGTCGGCGTGTACGCCGGGCGCCCGAAGAACGGCACCCACATCCCCGCCACCCGCGTGTGCTGGTCGATCAGCACACCAAGAATCTCTCCGCGCTTGAGCGGCTCGAACATCCGCCGCGGATTGTCGTCGCGGTCGATGGTAGCGACGCCGAACGACTTTCGAATTCCCACCAGGCGATCATTGAGCCGCGCCACCTTCATGCGCCGCGCGATCACCGAAACCGAATACCCGCGCGCCACGAAGTTCGCCGGCATGATCTCCCAGCACCCGATGTGGCCGGTGATCACGATGACGCCCCTGCCCTTGCCGTGCGCGGCGAGAAAGTTCTCCATGCCCTCGACGCGTTCGACGCGGTCCAGCAGCGTGCGTTGCGACGCCCCTTCCAGCCGCAGGAACTCGTATACGTTGCGGCCCAGCGTCTTGAACATCGCCGTCGCCAGCGCGCGCCGAAACGGCGCGGGGGCGTCGGGAAACGCGATGCCCAGGTTGTCCTCGGCGCGGCGCCGGTCCTTCTGGAAGAGGCGCGCCGCCAGCGAGCCGACCCCTGCGAACATCGCCTGCCCGGCACGACGCGGGGTCAGCCGGGCGCCCAGCGTCAGCCCCTGAACCACCGCCACTTCGGCGGCGCGTTTGATTTTCTTCCGCGTCCGCACCGGCTCCCAACCCGAGGTTGTGCTCAAAATCCGTCCGCCCGAGATTGGCACGGGCGACCAAAAGCGTTCACACTGAAGTAGTTAGCACAACCAAGAGGTGGTGTCAAGCAACGACTGTGCCAAATGCGGAAGTATAAGGAACTTTGAGGAGTTACCGAAGCCGAATCCGGCACAGAACCGGGGCGCGGGGTGCAACCCCCGCGCCGCCCGAAATCATTTGGGATAGAGCAGAATGACCGCGATGCGCAGCTGGTTGCCGGGGGCACCGTCCGGGCGCTCGACGTTGGCGTAGTACTGCGCGGTGAGGTTGAGCGGGCGCTTGTTGAGCCGGGTGGTGCGCGTGATGCCCATGCCGAGCGGGATCGTCCACTCCTGCCCGTCCGCCGCGTCGAAGTTTGCGGTGATCAGCGGCGCAAACGAGAGCGCCCAACCCTTGCCGAAGTTGTAGTTGATGAAAGGCTGCGCCACGAAGAGGTCGGTCTTGGGATCCCCGCCGTGGTCCGAGTAATTCCAGTACTGGTTGACGAGCCCGCCGATCACCCATGGGCCCGCCATGGTGAGCGCAACCGCGCCGGGGCCGATGGCCCAGCTGCCGGTCTTCACCAGGTCGTTGGTCGCGGTGGGGAGCGAAAATACGGGGCCGATGCCCCAGATGAGTTTGCCCGGGTTGCCGGGAGTCAGGTAGAACGCCTGCTGGATATCCCCAACGCCGGTGATGCGGTCGGCGGGGGATCCGCCCGGGAAATTGTAGAAGGGCACGATGGTGCGAGAGATCACGTTCCACTCGCTGGAGATCGCGAACGGCAGCACCGGCTGGAAGTTCAGCAGGAACATGGTTTCGTCGCCGTAACCACCGCCGTTGTTGAAATTGAACTGAAATGGAAAGCTCAGCAGGTTCCCCACCGGGTTCTGGCTCGTCTTGGCCAGACTGGTGAGGTCGTGTTCCGGCGCCGGCGCTTCCTCCGCGGCGGCGCTGCCCGCCATGGCGATGACGATCAGGAACGCGGCGATCGACAATAGCGGCTTCGGCATTCTTCACTCCGTTCTTAGTCCGGAACGAAGAATGTCGTGCACGTGCAGCAAGCCGACGGGCTTTCCGCCGGAATCGACGATGAACAGCATAAGCAATGGCCCGGGCAGATTGAGTTCCATGCGCGCCAGCGCGTCGGCCGCCAGCACATCCGGCTCGATGGTCTTGGGGTTGCGCGTCATGACCTCGCCGACGGGGACGTCGAGCGCGTCGTCGCGGCGCGTGATGATACGCTTGATGTCGCCGTCGGTCACGATCCCCGTGAGCACACCCGCGGCGTTGACCACGCCGGTGCAGCCGATGCTCTTCTCCATGGTCTCGAAGAGCGCGTCGCGCAGCGTGGTCGCCTCGCTTACCACCGGCAGCGCGTTGCCGGTGCGCATCACTTCGCTGACCTTGAGATTCAAACGCTTGCCCAGCATACCGCCCGGGTGGGTGCGCGCAAACTCCTCCGCGGTGAAGCCGCGCCGCTCCACCAGCGCGCTGGCCAGCACGTGCCCCAGCACCAGCGACACGGTGGCGCTGGTGGTGGGGGCCAGGCCCAGGCAGCCGGCCTCGTGTGATCCGTCGAATTCCAGCACGATGTCGCTGTGCTGGGCGAGATAGCTGCTGCGCGACGCGGTCATGGCGATCATGGTGACATCCAGCTTCTTGAGCGCGGGCACGTAGCTGCGCAGCTCGTCGCCCATGCCGCTCTTGGAGATGATGACGACGACGTCCTCCCCGTGCACCAGGCCGAGGTCGCCGTGGCTGGCCTCGAAGGCGTGGACGTAGAAGGCGGGGGTGCCGGTACTGGTGAGGGTGCTCGCGATCTTCTTGGCGATCTGTCCGGACTTGCCCACCCCGGACACGATGATGCGCCCGCGGCACGCAAGAATGGCGTCCACCGCGCGCCCCAGTTCGGGCCCCAGCCCGTCGCGCAGGGCGCGCAGCCCCTCTATCTCCTCGTCGATGACGCGGCGTGCGCCGGCGACGACCGCGTCGGTATCCTTGTTCCTGTCCGTCTTCACCGGCATGAGGGTATCACGTTCACCATGGAGTGTCCCGCCTCATGCCTTCCCGGCGGGCTTCGAGGAGGACTCCTCGGGCAGCGGTTTCAGGAAGAAAGAGGTCAGCGTGCGCGTCCCGAGGTTCTTCTGCACCACGGACAACGCATTGTAGACCAGCAGGGCGGTGGTGATGCAGAGCGCGTTCATCGCGATGTGCTCGGCGTTGGTGTCGCGCATCTGTGCCTGCACCGACGCACCGAACCCCCCGTACTCGTGCCGCCCCTCCAGACCCTTCTCCAGCACCAGCACCACGACCACACCCAGGCTGTACAGGACGGTGCGCGCCACCACGTCGACCCACGCGGGGCGGCGGCCCACCCATTTTCCCAGCGGGATGGGCTCCATGAGCAGGATCACCTTGGCGAGGATCAGCGCGCTCACCAGCACGATCGAGAGTCCCTTGAACTCGATGTGGTACTGCTCCAGCATCAGTTTTTTGAGTGCGATGAGGAACCCGAACCACAGCACGAAGTACACCCACGCCAGGGTGAGCGACACCAGCTCGTGCCTCAACTTGGCGGAAAAGCTCATGATTGCACCATACCCCTAGCTAGTTGCCGTCCAGACCGCGCGACGCGGCCACGATGCGTGCCACCTGCGCGAGCAAACCGTCCAGCTGATCGAACGGCAGCATCGACGCCGCGTCCGAGAGTGCCCGCGACGGGTCGGGATGCGTCTCGATGAAGAAGCCGTCCACCGGAACCGCCGCCGCGGCTCGCGCCATCATGGCGGCGAGCGCCGGTTCGCCGCCGGACTTGTTTCCCAGGCCACCCGGCCGCTGCAGGCTGTGCGTGACGTCGAAGATCACCGGTGCTCCCGCGGCGCGCATGCGCGCGAAGCCGCGAAAGTCGACCACCAGGTCGTGATAGCCGAAGGTCGACCCGCGCTCGGTCAACAGCACGTCGTCGGCGCCGGCGGCGTGGAGCTTCTTGACCACGTTGACCATGTCCTCGGGGGCCATGAACTGCCCCTTCTTGACGTTCACCGGCTTGCCGCACGCACCCGCCGCCTCCAGCAGGCTGGTCTGCCGGCACAGAAAAGCGGGGATCTGCACCACGTCCAGCACCGCCGCGGCGGCCGGCACCTCGGCGGCGGTATGCACGTCGGAAAGCACCGGCACCCCGACGCGCGCGCGAACGTTCTCCAGCACGCGCAGGCCCTCGTAGATGCCGGGACCGCGGAAACTGTCCCCCGCGCTGCGGTTGTCCTTGAGGTAGCTCGCCTTGAACACGAACTGGAACTCGGCGGCGGACGGGAGCTTCGAGATGGATTCGGCCAGGGAGAGCGCGAGCTCGGCGGACTCGATGACGCACGGCCCCGCGATCAGCAGGGGCTTGTTGCCTCCGCCGACGCGATACGACCCGATGGATGCGGAGACCGGCACCGGAACCTCCCGCGCAACGCGCCTAGGCGCTCATCTGCCGGGCGGAGGAATGCGAGTTGCGCTGGGCCTTGGCGGCGCGAACCAGCCCGAAGAACAACGGATGCGGCCGGTTGGGCCGGCTCTTCAGTTCGGGGTGGAACTGGCAGGCGATGAAGTACGCGTGATCGGCTATTTCAATGATCTCGACCAGGCTGCCGTCCGGCGACGTTCCCGAGAAGGTGAGCCCGTTGCGCTCCAGCGTTTCGCGGTACTCGTTGTTCACTTCCCAGCGGTGGCGGTGACGCTCGCTGATCTCGCCGTCCCCGTACAGTTCTTCGGCCAGCGTGCCGGGGGTGATGCGGCACGGGTACGCGCCCAGTCGCATGGTGCCGCCCTTCTTGCCGCTGTGCGTCTGCCCCTCCATGAGATCGATGACGGGGTTGGGGCAGTTGGGGCTGAACTCGCTGGAGAGCGCGTCCTTGATGCCGCACACATTCCGGGCGAATTCGATGACGGCGCACTGCAGCCCCAGGCATATGCCCAGGAAGGGGATGTCGTTCTCGCGCGCGTAACGGATGGCCTCCACCTTGCCCGCGATGCCCCGATCTCCAAACCCGCCCGGCACCAGAACACCGCCCACACCGCGCAGAACCTCTTCGGCGCCCAGTTTCTCCACGTCTTCCGCATCCACCCACTGCACGGTCACGTGCACGTCGTTTTGCACGCCGGCGTGCGTGAACGACTCGATGATCGACTTGTACGCGTCCTGGATCTGCACGTACTTCCCCACCACCGCAATCTTCACCTCGTCCTCGATGGCGGTCATGCGCCGGATCATGCGCTCCCACGCCTCCAGGTCGGGTTGACCCGCCTCGATGTGCAGCATCTTGAGGATGATGTCGTCCAGTCCCTCGCGGTGAAAGTGCAACGGCACATGGTAGATGGACGCGACGTCGCGCGCCTCGATCACCGCGCGCTCGCGCACGTTGCAGAAGAGCGCAATCTTGCTGCGGATGTCCTTGCCCAGCGGCACCTCGGTGCGGCACAGAAGGACGTCCGGCTGGATACCGATCTCCAGCAGGCCCTTGACGCTGTGCTGGGTGGGCTTGGTCTTGATCTCCCGCGCCGCCTTGATATACGGCACCAGGGTGAGATGGATGAAGAGGCAGTTCTCCGCCCCCTCCTCGTGGCGCATCTGGCGGCAGGCCTCCAGGAAGGGCAGGCTCTCGATGTCGCCGGTGGTCCCGCCGATCTCGGTGATGATCACGTCCACGTCGCCCTTCTCGCCCGCCGCGCGCACGCGCGCCTTGATCTCGTCGGTGATGTGCGGCACCACCTGCACGGTCTTGCCCAGGTAACCGCCCGAGCGCTCGCGCTCGATCACCGCCTGGTAGACCTTGCCGGCGGTGACGCTGTTGTCGAGGGTGAGACTCTGGTCGAGGAAGCGTTCGTAGTGGCCGAGATCGAGATCCGTCTCGCCGCCATCATCGGTGACGAAGACCTCGCCGTGCTGGAACGGGCTCATGGTGCCCGGGTCCACGTTGAGATAGGGATCGAATTTCTGGATGACGACGCGCAGCCCGCGCTGTTTGAGGAGCAACCCGATCGATGCCGCCGCGATGCCCTTGCCGAGAGATGAGACGACACCACCGGTGATGAAAATGTATTTCATGCTTCCGTTGCTCCTTCGCGGTTGGGTGAGTGGTTCGTCCCCGTTCGATTCAGTCTAGGGAGACTCGCACGACCCTTTCAACATTTTTTATGTCCGCGGGCACGTCAACTCCCACCGTGGCGCGTTTTGTCTCCACCACGCCGATTCTCATGCCATTTTCCAGCGCCCGCAGCTGCTCCAGGCGCTCGGCGATCTCCAGCGGGGAGCGCGGCAGGCGCGCAAACCGCGCCAGCGCCTCGCGGCGGAAGGCGTACACGCCCACGTGGCGGTATGCGGTACCCGTGGCCAGCCCGCCCTCGGGAATGGGGGTACGCGAGAAATACATGGCGTGCCCGCGCCGGTCGAGCGCCACCTTGACCACGTGGGTGCTCTGAAATTCTTTCACGCTGTGAATCTGGTGGCAGGCGGTGACGATGTCGACCGAGGGGTCGCGCTGCAGGCGATCCACCATGCGCTCCACCATGCGCGGGTCGAACACGGGCTCGTCGCCCTGCAGGTTGACCACGATGGGCGAGCGCAGCTTGCGCGCCGCCTCCGCCACGCGATCGGTGCCGGTGACGTGGTCGTCGCGCGTCATGATCACCTGGCCGCCGAAGGCGCGCACCGCGTCCACGATGCGGTCGTCGTCGGTGGCCACCACCACGCGCTCTGCGCCGCGCACGAGCAACGCCCCCCGGTATACCCACTCGATCAGGGGTTTACCGGAAATCGTCGCGAGAGGTTTGCCGGGAAAACGTGTCGACCCGTAGCGGGCCGGGAGAACGATCGCGAAGGATGGAGACACGGGGGCCGGGCGACCGGCCGGACGCTTGGTTCGCGGAGCGCTAGTTCGCTTCGACGACGCTGACGCGCTTGCGGTTCTTGCCGAACGTTTCGAACTTGACCGTGCCCGTGACTTTGGCAAAGAGCGTATCGTCCTTTCCTCGGCCCACGTTCTGGCCGGGGTGGATTCGGGTGCCGCGCTGGCGAACGATGATGGAACCGGCGGTGATGAACTCGCCGGAGAAACGCTTCACTCCCAGCCGCTGGCCGTGACTGTCGCGCCCATTCTTGGAACTGCCTACACCTTTTTTATGAGCCATGACTGATTTTCCTTCATCCCATCCCGTCAGCCACCGAAACCGGAGACCCGGATTTCGGTGAACCACTGCCGGTGGCCGTTCTTGCGGCGGTAACCCTTCCGCCGCTTCTTCTTGAAGACGATGATCTTGTCGCCGCGGCCGTGGCGGACCACTTCGCCGCTGATCGACTTGCCGGCCACGAACGGGGCACCCACCTCGGTGCTCTTGCCGTCCGACCACAGCAGAACTTCCTCGATCTTGACACTGCCACCCACCTCGGCTTCCAGCTTGGGAACGCGGAGGATGGAATTGGGGGTGGCCTTGAACTGCAGGCCGGCGATTTTTACGATGGCGTACATGATTGCTCCACTTCAGGTTTCCGCCGCCCGCACCCGTGCCGGGCCGCTCCAGGCGGTAGAAAATAACCTGTCATTTGTAATTCATGGGACCCCGGTGTGTCAAGGGGTCAACTTCGCCGGTCACTCGTCTTTCGGGCCCACCCACATGGCCGGGTTCCAGGCCACCTCCCACAGGAAGCCGTCCGGATCGGCGAAATAGCCCGAATATCCCCCCCAGAACACGTCCTGGGCCGGTTTGAGGATGCGGGCCCCGGCGGTGGCGGCCGTGGCCATTACCGCGTCCACCTCGGCCTTCGAGGCCACGTTGTGGGCCAGCGAGAACCCGCGGAAGCCGTCGCCGCCGGCCGGGACCTGGGCGTCCTCGGCCAGGAGGTCCCGCGGGTAGAGGCCGAGCCAGGTGCCGTTGAGGTTGAAGAAGGCCACGTCCGCCTCCATGGGGATGCGCGGCAGCCCCAGACCCTCCTCGTAGAAGCGGATCGACCGCGAGAGGTCGGAGACCCCCAGGGTGATCATGCTGATCCGCGGCTTCATGGCGCCTTCCCCTTCATGCCGAAGACCCAGGCGATGCCGATGAGCATGATAAGCAGAATCGCGGCCACGGTCAGGTGGCGCATGCGGTTGACGGCCGCCTCCACCGCCTCGTTGAGGTAGAGGCGCCCGTCGGGCGTGCGCACGATGATCCCCCGCTTCTGCATGGTCCGGAACACGAGGTGGCCGCGCAGCTCGAGCGAGCTCTCGGGGACCGCCCGCGCCGGCGAGGTGGCGCCGGCGGCACGAAAGGCCGCGATAATCTGGCGCCGGCGCCGGGCAACCGATGCGCCGGCCGCCCCACCCGCAATACCACCGAAGGACATGGCATTCCTCCTGTCATTAGGGGCTTCCGGTGGCGGCAAATCCGTGTAAGTATCGTGTCCTGCCGCGTCCGAAATTGTACGCCCAATCCTCACAGATACAAGTGGAGATGCCCATGAAACGTGCACGACATTCGCTCATCCTCGCATCGCTGGTTTCCCTGTTCGCATCCGGCGCCCTCGCCCAGATCAACGCGCGCCTCATGCAGAACCCCGACGTGTCGCAGACCCAGGTGGTCTTCGCCTACGGCGGCGACCTGTGGGTGGTCGCCAAGGAGGGTGGAACCGCGGCGCGGTTGAGTTCGCCCGCCGGGCAGGAGCTGTTTCCGCGCTTCTCCCCGGATGGGACGCGCATCGCTTTCGGCGCCAACTACGACGGCAACACGGACATCTACGTGATCCCCACCGGCGGCGGCATGCCGGTGCGTGTCACCAACCACGGCATGACCGACCGCGTGCTGGACTGGTACCCGGACGGTTCGAAGATCCTGTTCTCGTCGATGATGCACAGCGGCCGCCAGCGCTTCAGCCAGTTCTACGCGGTCGCCCCCGCGGGCGGCCTGCCGCAGCAGCTGCCGGTTCCCTACGGCGAGTTCGGCGTGATTTCGCCGGACGGCAAATCGATCGCCTACACGCCGCGTTCGCGCGCACACCGCACCTGGAAGCGCTACCGGGGCGGCACCGCGCCCGACATGGTGATCTTCGATCTCGAGAAGAAGACCGCGCAGACCATCGCGCCCGACCCGGCCAACGACGAGTTCCCCATGTGGACGGGGCGCAAGATCTACTTTCTTTCTGACCGCGACGCGAGCCAGCGCGGCAACATCTGGTCGTACGACCTGGATTCGAAAGCGCTCAAGCAGGTGACCACGTTCAAGGACTTCGACGTGCGCTACCCGGCCATGGGGCCGTCGGACATCGTGTTCGAAGCGGGCGGGCTCCTGTACGTGCTCAAGCTGGCGGACGATTCCTACCAGGCCATCGACGTCAAGGTGGTCACCGACGAACTCACGCTGCTCCCGCGCCTGCAGAACGCCGCGGATCTCATCAGCAACGTGTCCCTCGCCCCCGACGGCAAACGCGCGCTGTTCACCGCGCGCGGCGACGTGTTCTCGGTGCCGGCCCAGAACGGTCCCGTAATCGACATCACGCGCACGCCCGCATCCGCGGAGCGGTACGCGGCGTGGTCGCCGGACGGCAAGACCGTCGCGTACTGGAGCGACGCGTCGGGCGAGTATGAACTGACGCTGCTCGACGCTTCCGGTTCGGCGGCACCGCGCAAGGTGACGTCGTACGGCCCCGGCTTCCGCTACCGGCTGTACTGGTCGCCGGACAGCAGGATGATCGCGTTCATCGACCAGGCCATGAAGGTGTACGTCTACGACGTGGCGAAGAACCGCACCATGGACGTCGACCAGAACCGCTTCCTGTACGAGGGTGAGTTGCAGGGTTTTGCGCCGGCGTGGTCGCCGGACAGCCGCTGGCTCGCCTACCGGCGCGACATGCCCAACCAGGCGGGTGCGATCTGCCTGTTCGACACGCAGAGCGGCAAGAGCACGCAGGTGACGTCGGGTTACTACAGCGACACCATGCCGTCGTTCGACCCCGACGGGAAGTACCTCTACTTCCTCACCAACCGCAACTTCGACCCGGTCTATTCCGACATGGACAACTCGTGGGTGTATCCCAACGCCACCCAGATTGCGGCGGCGTCGCTCACCGGCGACGTCCCCTCCCCGCTGGCGCCGAAGAACGACTCGACTTCTGTCGATACCGGCGACAAGGACAAGAAGGACGAGAAGAAAGCCGACAAGGACAAGAAGAAGGATGCACCGCCGGAGACGAAGATCACGCTCGACGGCTTCGAGCGCCGCGTGGTGGTGCTGCCGCCCCACGCGGGCAACTTCGGGCGCATTCAGGCGGTGTCGGGCAAACTGGTATTCCAGCGCCGTCCCAACTCCGGCTCGGCGGACGAGGACTCGCCCGTCATGTACTACGACCTCGAGGAGCGCGAAGAGCAGACCATCGTGGACGACGCGGACTACTTCGAGGTGAGCGCCAACGGCGAGAAGATCCTGATTGCCGACGGTGACGACTACGCTGTGGTCGATATCGACAAGGATCAGAAGATGGAGAAGAAAATGCCCGCGGGCACGCTGGAGATGACGGTGGACCCGCGCGCCGAGTGGCACCAGATGTTCAACGACGCGTGGCGCTTCCAGCGCGACTACTTCTACGACAAGGGCATGCACGGCGTGGACTGGAATGCCATGCGCGCGCGCTACGGCAAGCTGGTGGACCAGGCGGTGACGCGCTGGGACATGAACTTCGTCATCGGCGAGTTGATTGCAGAGCTCAGCTCGTCGCACACCTACCGCGGCGGCGGCGACACCGACGAAGCAGCGGACATCTCCGTGGGCTACCTGGGCGTGGACTGGGAGCTTTCGGGCGGCGCGTACCGCATCCGGCGCATCGTGCGCGGCGCACCCTGGGACGCCGAGGTACGTTCGCCGCTGGACATGCCCGCTGTAGACGTGAAGACGGGCGACTACGTCCTCGCCGTCAACGGGCGGCCCATCGATACCAGCAAGGCGCCGTGGGGCGCGTTTGCCGGGCTGGCGGGCAAGAGCGTGGATCTCACCGTGAACGACAAGCCGTCCATGGACGGCGCGCGGCACGTGCTGGTGGAACTGCTCGACGACGAGACGCGGCTGCGCCACCTGGAGTGGATCGAGGGCAACCGCAAGCGCGTCGACGAGGCGACGGGGGGCAAGATCGGCTACATCTACGTTGAGAGCACAGGGCGGTCCGCGCAGTCCATGCTGGTGCGCCAGTTCATGGCCCAGTTCACCAAGGAGGGGCTCATCGTCGATGAGCGCTTCAACAGCGGCGGACAGATTCCCGACCGCTTCGTCGAGCTGCTCAACCGCCCTGCGCTGGCGTTCTGGGCGGTGCGCGACGGACAGACGTGGCAGTGGCCGCCGGTGGCGAACTTCGGACCCAAGGTGATGCTGATCAACGGCTGGAGTGGTTCGGGTGGCGATGCCTTCCCGGATTACTTCCGCAAGGCGGGCCTCGGGCCGCTCATCGGAACGCGCACCTGGGGTGGTCTGATCGGGATCTCGGGCGCGCCGGAGCTGGTGGACGGCGGCGTGGTGACGGTGCCGACGTTTCGCATGTACGACCCCACCGGCGCGTGGTTCCTGGAGGGACACGGTGTCGATCCCGACATCGAGGTGCCGGAGGATCCCGCGCAGCTCGCGAAGGGTGTCGACACGCAGCTCGAGCGCGCCATCGAAGAAGTGATGAAGGCGCTCAAGGCCGGCAAGCCGGCCGACCCGGGCCGCCCGGCAGCCGAGAAGCGGTAACTCGCCACTGCGTGGACATAAAGAAGCCGTCCCGAGCGTCGTGCACGGGGCGGCTTCTTCATATTCACAACCGTAACGGTCGGGGTCAGGCGGCCGTCACCAGGGATTGGTCGCCCACACCGACAACTCGGGGATCATGCCCCGGTCGTCCAGCTCGATCACCGACTTGATCGCGTGTGCGATCTCCATCGAGGTGAGCTTGTTGGGCGGCGCTTCGCGTTCCCTGCCGTCTTCGCGGCCGAACGCGGTGGCCACTTCGCTGGGTGCAATGAGGGTCACGCGGATGTCGTGCTTGCGCAGCTCGGCCTGCCAGCACTCGGTCATGCCGCGCAGCGCAAACTTGGACGCGGCGTAGACGGTTCCGCCCGGAAAGCCCTTGAGCCCGGCGGTGGAACCGATATTGATGATGTGCCCGCGCGACTTCTGCTGCCTGAAGAGCGAGGCGGCACGCGCGCCCATGAGTGCGGCGCCGTACACGTTCACGGAAAAGATCTTCTCGAACTGCTCGAAGGTGACCTTCTCCATCTCCACGAACTCACCGATGCCGGCGTTGTTGACCAGGCAGTCGAGACCGCCCAGCCGCTTCTGCACGTCCTGGTAGGTGCGCTCCACGTCCTTCGGGTTGCCGGCGTCGGCCACGATGGCCACGGCGCCGGTCTCGGTTGCCGCCCGGTGCAGGCGCTCCTCGTGACGCCCGGTGATGGCCACCTTCGCCCCCGCCTCGCACAACACCTGTGCGGCGGCCCTGCCGATACCGAGGCTCCCGCCCGTAATAAGAATGCGTGCATCTTTGAGCTTCATGATTACTCCGCCACGCCGCACGCCACGCGCGCGCCACCGCCACCGAGCGGCGCGGGGGTGTCGGAGTAGTTGTCGCCGCCGGCGTGGATCATGAGCGCGCGGCCCTTGAGGTCTTTCACCTTCAGCCGCGGCGCCAGCAGCATGAGCGTGGCGGTGCCGTCCGCCGCGACATACAGCGGCGGCAGGTCGCCCAGGTGGCCGTCGGCGTAGGGCCCCAGGTGTTTGCCGGTCCCGGCGGGGTCGTAGTGCCCGCCGGCAGCGAGGCCCGCCACCATCTTACCGTCCTTCTCGGAGCACTGGCAGCTCGCGTGCTCGTGCACGTGGAAGCCGTGCAGCCCGGGGGTAAGGCCCTTGAGATCGGGTGTCAGCAGCAGTCCGTAGGGTGTGTCCGTCGCCACCACGGTGCCGATGCTCGCGCCGACGCCGGTATCGGTGGTGAGATGGACGGCAATGGTGAGCGTGTCGGCGTAGGCGGGCACCGTCGCCAGGAGTACGGTGGCCGCGAGCAGAGCGATTGTCTTCTTCATGGAAGGCCTCCTCGTGTTCGTTGGAACGTAATCGAACACGACGGGTTCCGCAACCGGCTCAGCCCTTGACCCGCTCCAGCGGTGGTTGTCTCCATTTGCCATCGAGGGCCGGTTGCTGTGGTTGATACAGGCGCATGACCACGAAGAACGGTCCGTTGGGCGCGGGCAGCCAGTTTGCCTGCCTGCCCGGCCCGGGCGACGCGTACTGCAGGTAGATGGTGATGCTGCCGTCCTTGTCCTTCTTCAACTTCTTCACCATCGACGAGTTGATCAGGTAGCGCTCCAGGGGGTTCGCGACCAGGAGTTTCGTCGTGGCGTCGTACATGGTGATGGACCAGAACGCGTCCACCGGCGGCAACTGGCCCTTCGCAAACGTGAGCGTGTAGCGCGCGGCGGCCGCGTCCAGCGGCTGCCCGCCGGAATCAACCAGGTACGCCGGGTACATGGCCTCCTGCTTCGAGTTTCCGTAGATCCCCATCACCGCGCCGGTCATGCGATACAGGTAGTTGTCCCCAAGAAACTCGCGCGTGCCGAACACGTCGCCGCTGTGGACCTTTCCAGACGCCCCGAGGCCCTGTATCGAGTCGCACGCCGCCCACGCGTCGGCCATTCCGGCCTCGAAGGCCGTGCGCGTGCCGGGCTCCAGCGCGGCCACGTCGAACGTCTTCCCCGCGCCCACACCGATCCGGGCAAGGCGCACCATCAGGGGGTCTTCCGAGGGATTCCTCGGGCAGAACTGCAGAATCCAGTTGAGGACGCCGAAGAACTCGAGCGAGTTGCGCTCCGCCGCGTTGCTGAGCGGCGGCATGAACTCGATATCCGGCGCACGCTCGGGGGGTGTCTCACCCAGGAAACGCGACAGCGGTTGCACCTTGTAGCGTAGCTGGATGTCCTTGACCTCGTCGATGTCGCGCGGGTCGAAGAGCTGGGTGCGATAGATCACCAGCGCCAGCTCCGTTTCGCTGCGAATCACCGCGGTGATACCCGGCGGTGTTTCGCCCTGCCAGCCCGGCCCCGCCAGCATGAACACGCCGCCGTCGTTGCCGGTGGCGCGGGTGCCGACATAGGCGAAATTATAGGTGTAGAGATCGATGAACTGGAGCGAGTAGTAGCGCCCCTTGTCGATCGCGGGGATGGTGAGCACCAGCGGCTCGGTGCGCAGGTCGGCGCCCAGAAACGAGTAGGGCGTGTCGGAATTGGGCGTCTGTACCGCCCTGTCATCGGGCGTGTAGACGCGCGCCACACTGACCAGCTCGTTCCACGGCCCCTTGTAGTCGGGGCCAGCGGTGTCGACGAAGTACGAGTGCAGCACGCGGTAGCCGTCCACCAGCGGGAAGCCATAGACATACGCTTCCTTCGCGATGGCGCGAATCTCCGCGGGAGTGATCTCCGGTTCCTTCGGCCCGCACGACGCCACGGCCGAGAGAACGAACACGGTCGCCACAAACAAACGCGTTTTCATTGCACCCGCAACCGTCGGCCGTCCGGCCCGGGTTTGTCAAGCACTACCCCGTTTCCGCCACCAGGTCGCGGAAGTTCTGCAACGAAACCAGCTTGAAGTCCTCGCGGTGCAGGCGCGGGTCGTCCTGGATTTCGATGCGGATGCGGTGCTGCTTCTCCAGCGCGTCCAGCATGGCGGAGCGCTGTTCCTCCAGGAACACCGCGAACGACGTGTTCACGCGCAACTGGATGCGGCGCTCGCGCGTGCGCTGCCCGATGCGCTGGATCTGCCGTTCGATCTTGTTGGCCAGCGTATCGAATGAGAGCACCTTGCCGGTGCCATGGCAGTACGGGCATTCCTCGGAGAGGAAGTGCAGCAGGCTCGGCCGCACGCGTTTGCGGCTCACCTCCACCAGGCCCAGGTCGCTCACCGCAAACGCCTTGGCGCGCGAGCGGTCCTTGCGCAGGTGGTTCCTGAGCTCGGCCAGCACCTTCTTCTTGTTGCCCTCGCTCTCCATGTCGATGAAGTCGATCACGATGATGCCGCCGATGTCGCGCAGCCTGAGCTGCCGTGGCACCTCGCGCGCCGCCAGCAGGTTGGTCTCCAGGATGGTCTCCTCCTGGTCGCGCTTGCCCACGAAGCGGCCGGTGTTGACGTCCACCACCACCATGGCCTCGGTCTGATCGAAAATCAGATAGCCGCCCTTCTTGAGCCACACCTTGCGATCGAGCGTCTTCTCCAGCTCGTTCTCGATGTTGTACTTGTCGAAAATGGGCGTCTTCTCGCGGAACAGGTGCGTGCGCGAGGCGATGTCCGGGCTCACGTCGCGCAGGTGCTTGACCAGCTTGCGGTACTCCTTCTCGTTGTCCATCCAGATCTTGTCGATGTCCTCGGCGATGAGGTCGCGTACCATGCCCACCACCATGCCGACCTCCTCGTGCACGAGTTCCGGCGCCTGCGCTTTTTCCGCGCGGCGTTTGATCTCCTGCCACAGCTTGTGCAGGTAGTTGATGTCGGACACGATCTGCTTGTCTTCGACACCTTCGCACGCGGTGCGCGCGATGATGGCGCAGTTTGCCGGCTTCTTGCGCGCGATCAGCTGCCGCAGGCGCTGCCGCTCCTGGCGCGACTCGATGCGCCGCGAGATGCCGAGGTAGTCCGAGTTGGGCATGTACACGACGTGACGGCCCGGGAGCGAGATCTGCGTGGTGAGCCGGGGGCCCTTGGTGCTGATGGCCTCCTTGGTCACCTGCACCATCACCTCCTGGCCCTTCTGCAGCATCTTCTCGATGGGCTGCACGCCGGGTTTGTCGCGCGAATCGCGCCGTCCGCGGTCGCCACCGCCGCGTCCGCCGCGCCCGCCGCGGCCACCGCGTCCGCCACGCCCGCCGCCACGGTCGGCTTCGGGGGCGTCTTCCACGTCCACACCGCCGCCTTCCACGTCGAGCCCGTCGGTGTCGGGAACCAGGTCGCCCGCGTGCAGGAACCCGGCCTTCTCATAGCCGATGTCCACGAATGCCGCCTGGATACCGGGGAGAATGGCGTTCACGCGGCCCAGGTACACGTCGCCCACCAGGCGACGGGTCTGCGCGCGCTCCACCATGAACTCGACGAGCTCGCCATCCTCCACGATGGCGGCCCGCACCTCCAGGGAGGTCGAGTTGATCATTACTTCTTTCATGCGTTTATCTGCACGACTCCTTCATCGATGGGAGAAACCAGCCGCCCGTCACGGGCCACGTACTGCGCAAGGCGCATGACTTTGATGGGCACGCGGAACGAGTCGGGGTCTCCGATCGTCGCCGAAACCAGCGCTTCCGGGGTTACGACCCGCTGCGATTGCATGCTGGACGTGTAGCGGATGCGGATCGTGTCCTCCTTTTGGACAACCTCCGCCTCCACAACCCTCGGTTCGCCGGTATCGGCACTGGGTGTGTTCAGGAACTGTTCGGTTACAGCCGCCCGGATTGACTCCGGATTGGAACCGGCCGCGTCGTCCGCCTCCACGGTCACTTCCATGGTGACCGCGGCGATGTCCGTCGCGAGCTTGGGGGTGGCGTCGTCAATAGGCACGGCGCTGACCACCCGAAACCCGTCCGGGAGCTTTGCGTTGCACGCCTCCGCCAGGCCGTCCATGGGTGACTCCAGTTGCACGTCCATGAACTCGTGGCGGCTCTCCCAGCCGGTCCGGATGGGCGGGCCGAAGGACATCCGCACGTGCGGATGGAATCCCTCGCTCCACGCCACCGGCACCCCGGCCGCGGCGAAGCAGCGCTCGAAAATCCGCAGTACGTCCTTGTGGGACGTAAAACGGATGGCTCCCAGTTTCTCGAACTGGATCCTGACTTTCATGTATGCGCTCTTAATGCGGCGAGCGCCCTGCCTGTATACAAGGGCCCGAACCCGCCCCGGCGGTATGCCGCGGCGGTGTCGCGTGGACGGGCTCCGGGGCGGCGGCGCTAGGCGCCGACGGCGGAGTCCTCGAACACGGACTTGTTCAGGTCAGACGCCAACGGAACCGGATACTCGCCGCTGAAGCAGGCCTTGCAGAAATTGTCGGGATCGGCGACGACCGAGCGGAGATCCTCGATGGTCAGGTACTCGAGGCTGTCGACCCCGAGATACGTGCGGATCTCCTCCACGGACGCCGACGACGCGACCAGCTCGCTTCGCGACGGCATGTCGATTCCGTAGAAGCAGGGGAACTTGACGGGGGGGGATGCGATGCGCAGGTGGACTTCCTTTGCACCGGCCTTGTGGAGCATGGCAACGAGCTTCTTCATTGTGGAACCACGCACGATGGAGTCGTCCACCACGGCGACGCGCTTGCCTTTGAGCACGCCATCCACCGTGTTGAACTTCAGCCGCACCGTGCCGTCGCGCAGCGACTGGCTCGGCTGGATGAAGGTGCGACCCACGTAGTGATTCCTGATCAGCCCGATCTCGAACGGTATGTTCGCTTCGCGGGCGAATCCCAGGCTCGACGTATTGCTCGAGTCCGGGACAGAGATGACGATGTCGGCATCGACCGGGTGCTTCTGGGCCAGGACGGTTCCCAGCTTACGGCGGACCTTGTCGACGTTTTCCCCGAACACCTTGCTGTCCGGACGCGAGAAGTAGATGAACTCAAAAATGCACTTGGCCTGCTGCTGGGGCTCAAACGCCTTCCAGGATCGAATCCCCCGCTCGTCTACGATGACGAGTTCCCCTGGCTCGACTTCCCGGATGTATTCGGCGCCGATTATGTCCAACGCGCAGGATTCACTGGTGATGATGGTTGCATCACCCAGACGGCCCAGACACAGCGGACGGAACGACTGCGGATCGCGTACGGCGATGAGCGAGTCCCGCGTCAGTAACAGAAGCGAGAACGCGCCGCGCAGTTGCCCCACCGCGTCGATGACGATGCGGTCGAGTGAGGCTTCCCGGCTCCGTGCAATCAGGTGCAAAATCACTTCACTGTCCACCGTCGTGTTGAAGATGGACCCCGCGGCCTCCATTTCCGATCGGAGCTCGCGGGCGTTGACCAGATTGCCGTTATGAGCCAGTGCCAGCTTCCCGACCTTACAGTCCACCAGGATCGGCTGTAGATTCGCAATCCCGGGCTGCCCCGTCGTCGAGTAGCGATTGTGGCCGATGGCGGCGTTGCCCTTGAGGCCGGCGATGGCATCCGCGTCGAACACCTGTGCGACGAGGCCCACCCCCTTGTGCTCGTACATGCGCTCGCCGTCGGTGGAAACGATCCCGGCGCCCTCCTGACCGCGGTGCTGCAGGGCATACAGGCCCAGGAACGCGTTTTCAGCCGCGCCCGCGGACCCGAAGATCCCAAACACACCGCACTCCTCGTGGAGCGAGTCGATCATGAGGTAACCGGTTCGATCCTTCCCGCGGAAACGAATTCGGCGCGCTGGTAGTTGGGGTTCATGAGCAGCCCCGCATCGCGCCGTTTCGTCACCGTGATCTGTCTGGCCGTTTCCAACGCCGCCGCCTCGTCCGGAGCCGCGATCCCCAGCCACCACACGGTGGCCCGGCTGGGGCATCGGACCCGAATGGTCCCCCCCAACATCCCGGAAAGCTCCCCGGTCAGCCTGGCAGCGATGGCGTCCCGGCCGGCCGAGTCATCGTCCTCTACGGACACCTCGACCAGAAAAGCCGGATACTCCTTAACAGTAGCGACTCTGCTTCCCCTCTTTCCATCGAAATCTATGCCAGTTCCCGATTTGGGTTCGTTGCCTCCCCCAATTCTACCCACAATTTGCCCAAAACGGTGCTTGAGTGCCTCGTGGGTGGGACCATCGGTGCGCAACTCACCATCCCACCGGCAATCCAGCGAGTACATGTGCTTGTTGCGGTTATAAAAAGTGCTCTGCCGGGCGAGGGCCTTGCGGAGCGCGTCGATGGTGGCCTCCGGGGGCGCGGCCGACTCGATCTCGAGGTGGAAGAAATCATACCGCTCGAGGCCGGCCAGCCGGTCGCCGAAGCCCATCTTATGGACCAGCGCGAGCCGGGCCGTGGTGGCCACCAGGTCGGGGCCGCGAAGCCCCACGAGGAGTCTGGCGTCGAGTCGGGTCATCGAGAGCCTCGTCAGTTGCCTGCGTGCGCCGGTTTGGTAACGGCTTCCATCACCTTGTCCAGGTTGAAGCTGCCCGGCTTCTGGCGGGGAGGGAACTCCCTGAAGCTCTGGAGCCATTGACCGACATAGGCAGCGGCGGGGGCGATCAGGAAGGCGCGGTCGATTCGCCACTGCGCATAGCCCATCCCTTCGTGATCCGCACGCTCGAAGGGGTCGCTGCGCAGGTTGAACAGCTTGGGAAGGCGGAGTTCCACGAACGGCTCCTGCCACACATCGAACCCATGGCCTCGCTGCTCCAGGAAGACCATCTTCCAGTGGTTGTAGCGCAGCGCCGCCACACTGCCGTCGTCGGTCCAGTAGATGAACTCCTTGCGCGGCCATTCTGCCTCGCCTCTGAGCGCCGGCATCAGGTTGTACCCGTCGAGGTGGACCTTGTAGCTCGACTTGCCGACCTTTCGGCCCTTGATCAGGTCTTCCCTCACCGTCGCGTCACCCGCCGCGGCGAGCAACGTGGGCAGCATATCCTCGTGCGCGCCGACCTCGTTGATGACCGTGCCGGGCTTGATGACCCCGGGCCAGCGGATCAGGCACGGAACGCGATAGCCGCCCTCCCAGTTGGTGTTCTTCTCCCCGCGGAACATGGTGGTGCCGCCGTCGGGCCAGCTCATCGTCTCGGCACCGTTGTCGGTGGAGTACATCACGATGGTGTTCTCTTCCAGGCCCAGTTCCTTCAACTTTGCGAGAACCTGCCCGACGTGCGCGTCGTGCTCGACCATACCGTCGGGGTAGACACCCAGCCCGGTCTTGCCAACGGATTCCGGCTTGAGATGGGTCCAGATGTGCATGCGCGTCGAATTCCACCAGATGAAGAACGGCTTGTCCTCGTCCTTCGCGCGCTGCATGAAATCGAGCGCCTTCGCGGTGACTTCGTCATCGATCGTCTCCATGCGCTTGCGGGTCAGCGGACCCGTGTCGGTGATCCTGCCGTCGGCAAAGCTGTGGATCACACCGCGTGGTCCAAACTTTTTCTTGAACTCGGGGTTCCTGGGATAGTCCGGGTTCTCGGGCTCTTCCTCGGCGTTGAGGTGGTAGAGATTTCCGAAGAACTCATCGAAACCGTGCGCCGTCGGGAGCATCTCGTCGCGGTCGCCGAGGTGGTTCTTGCCGAACTGCCCCGTCATGTAGCCCTGTGCCTTGAGCAGGGTGGCGATGGTCGGATCCTCCTTGCGCATGCCTTCGGGGGCACCGGGAAGCCCCACCTTGGTGAGCCCGGTGCGGATGGGCGACTGCCCGGTAATGAACGCGGCACGGCCGGCGGTACAGCTCTGCTGCCCGTACCAGTCCGTGAACAGGACACCTTCCTGTGCGATACGGTCGATATTGGGCGTCTTGTAGCCCATGACGCCCATGTTGTACGCGCTCACGTTGAAACCACCGATGTCGTCGCCCCAGATCACAAGAATATTCGGCTTTTTGTCCTGGGCAACGGCACTCACTGCGTACAACGCAATGAACGCCAGTCCAAGCACGAGAGTCCTCTTCATCATGGTTCGGCCTCCTCCATTTGAAGTTGATTACACCAGGGCCCTGCGCAGCGACTCGAAGAAGCCGCGGCCCGGCCCCGGACTGAAGAGTTCCTTTGTCCCCACGCCGTCGCGGCTGCGCCCCCACATGCCACCCACGCGGCGCGGCACCTGGTGCGCCCACGCCGCCCGCTCGGGGTGCGGCATGATGGCGAGCACGTTTCCCTTTGGGTTGGTGAGCCCGGCGATGGCGAACTGGGCCCCGTTGGGGTTGTCGGGAAACGCCGTGGCGATCTCCCCCTTGCGCGTGCAGTACACCACCGCCACGCCGTCGCCCTTCGCAAGGTGGTCGCGCACGCCGTCATCGGAAGTTACGAAACGCCCCTCGCCGTGCGCCAGCGGAATGGGCAGCGGGTCGTTGGGGCGCTCGCTCATGAAATCCGTGAAGATGCATTGCGCCGGGCCCTTCTTGAGGTGCACCCAGTTGCAGTAGTAGCCCACGCGCCCGGTCATGATGTTCGGGGCCAGGGCGACATCAATCCTGCCCGCGTCGAAGCCCGGCACGATGCCGGTCTCCACCAGCACCTGCGCGCCGTTGCAAATGCCGATCACCGGCACGCCACGGTCCGCCGCCGCCACCACCTCGTCCAACACGGCGTCCTTGGCCGCCACCACGCCGGCGCGAATGCGGTCCTGGTACGACCAGCCACCGGGCAGCAGCACCGCGTCCGCGCGCCGCACGGCGTCGGCGGCGTCGTTCCAGCGGCGGATCTCCGCCTTGAGTCCCACCGACTCGACGACGCGCTTGCTCTCGTACTCGCAGTTCACACCCGGGAATTGAATGATGAGGACACGTGCCGGCATGGTGCTACCCGTAGAGGATCTCGGCGAGCCGTCCCGTGTGGGCGGTGCGCAGTTCGTTCACGGTTGCGGTAAAGGTGCCATCCGCCAGCGCGGCCTTGAGGCCCACGTCCGCGGCGGTCCTGCCGATTTCGATATACCCGACGCCGTGCTTGTCGAGCAGGGGCTTGAGTTCCTCCCACGACCCCTCGCCGGCCTCGATCACCACGCCACCCATCTCGGAGAAACACGCCAGATCGCTTGCGCCGCGCAGGTCCAGCGACGCGCCGATGTCGAAGGGCTCGCTGGCGATGGCCATCTCCGCCACCGTCACCAAGAGACCGCCCAGCGAGATGTCGTGCGCGGCCAGCACGAGGCGTTTGGCGAAGGCGGCGTTGAGCGCTTTCACCAGCGCAAGCTCGAAGGCAAAGTCGGGCACCGGCGCCTTTGCGTGCCCGCCGTTGCCGAACACGCGCTCGAATTCCGAACCGCCCAGGTCCTCGTGCAGCCTGCCCAGCAGCACCAGGCTCGACCCCACCTGCTTGAGCGCGAACCCGCGCGCGCGCGAGGCGTCGTCCAGGCGCCCGGCGCAGGCGACGATGGGTGTGGGCGCGATGGCGTCGCCGGTTCCACTCTGGTTGTAGAGCGACACGTTGCCGGACACGATGGGCAGCGGGTGATCGCCGCCGAACAGCTTCATCGCGCGGCAGGCATCGCCGATTCCCTTGACGCACTCGACGAACTCGTTGAAGACGCCGGGATCCTCGGGATCACCGAAGTTGAGGCAGTCGGTGACCGCCAGCGGAAGCGCGCCCACGCAGGCCACGTTGCGCGTGGCCTCGAACACCGACCACGCACCGCCCGCGTAGGGGTCCAGGAGGCCGATCCGCGAGTGACCGCCCACCGCCACCGCCAGCCCAAACGGCTGCCCGGGCACGAAGATCTCCACCGCCGCGTCGGCCTCGCCGGGGCGGATGACCGCGCGCGCCTGCACCTCGGTGTCGTAGTGCTGGTAGATGGCCGCCTTGTCGGCGATGTTCACGCTGGCCAGCAACGTGAGCAGTGCGTCCTTCATTCCATCCACCCCCGCGCCCCGCCGGTGCGCGCCCGGCTTGATGGAGCGACGCTGTTCCTTCTGTTCGCGGCGGTAGGAGATTCCCGATGTCACCGCGTCCATGGCCGCCTCGCACACCACGCGGCCCTGATGGGTGATGCTGAAGCGGTAGTCGTCGGTCACGCGGCCAATGTGCACCGCACCCGCGCCGGTGTACAGGCGCGGCATCTCGAACTTCTGGTTGAAGATGGCCAGGATGTCGCGGGTGACCCGCGTGGGCACAGCGATGGCGAAGCGCTCCTGCGTCTCCGAGCAGGCAATCACCTCCGGCAACAGGTCCGGGAAGGCCTTGTTGACCTTGTCCAGGTCGATGCGGGCGCCGAAGCGGCTCGCCTCCGGCATCTCCGAGAACGCACACGCGATGCCGCCGGCGCCGAGATCCTTGAAGCCGATGGGAATCTTGTTCTCGCGCGCAAACTTGAGCATCTCGCGGATGGCTTCCGCCAGCACGCGCTTTACAAACGGATCCGGCACCTGCACCGCGCCCTGCTTTTCCACTGCACTGGAGCCATCGAGCCGTTCCGAGGCAAACGCCGCCCCGCCGAAGCCGCTGGCGTCGGTGGGCTTGCCCACCAGGATGAGGTCGTAGGGCACGTGGCGCGCTTCTTCGGGCACGCGGCTCCTGATGATGCCGCCCTCCTCCACGATGCCGAACGCGACCACGTTGACCAGGCAGTTGTCGTCGAAGGAGGCGTCGAAGTAGGTCTCGCCGCCGTAGTTGGGCACACCCAGCGCGTTGCCGTACTGCGCGATCCCCTCCACCACACCAAAGGCGATGTCGCGCACGTGCGCGGCGTTGGGGCCGTCGGGATCGCCGAAGCGCAACGGGTCCATGACGCCAATCACATCCGCGCCCATGCAGTACACGTCGCGCACGATGCCGCCGATGCCGGTGGCGGCACCCTCCACCGGCAGCACCTGCGATGGGTGGTTGTGGCTCTCGTGAGCCATAACCAGGCACCAGGACTTCCCGCCCGCCTCGCAGAAACGGATGATCCCGGCGTCTTCGCCGGGGCCGAGCACCACGTGGGGCGCGTCGGTGGGCAGGTACTCCTTGAGCGCCCAGCGCGACGACTTGTACGAGCAGTGCTCGCTCCACATCACGTTGAACATGTGGAGTTCCACGATGGTGGGCCGGCGCCCGAGCAGTTCGCACACGCGCGCGTACTCGCCGGGCGAGAGGGACACGCCGTTCTTCTTGAGAAAGTCTTTTGCCGCGCCCGCGTCGTTGGGATCGGCGGGGACGAGGTCTTTGGGGTCGATCATTTGGATTGCCCGGAAAAAGAAGAAGACGCCGCGGCCGGTGGCGGCGTCGAGGGGACTATACAATGGTGGCGCGCCGGTGGCAAGCCCGCGATCTACTTGAGCAGCACCATCTTGCGTGTTTCGTGCCCGCCGGCCGTCTCCAGCCGGCAGAAGTACGTCCCGCTCGCCTGTGCGATTCCGCGGTCGTCGCGCCCGTCCCATTCCACCTCGTGCGGGCCGGCCCCCTGCTGGGCGTCCACCAGTGTGCGCACCAGCGCGCCGCGAACGTCGTACACGCGCAGCGTCACGGGACCGGTCCGGTCCAGCGCATAGCGGATGGTGGTGGTGGGGTTGAATGGGTTGGGGATGTTCTGCTCGAGACGCGTCGCCGCGGGACCGGACGCGACCGTTGTCGGGAACAACTCCACCCAGTTGGCGATGCGGTCCGACGGCACCGAGCCCGCCTGGCGGAAGAAGCCGCCCGTGTACAGCCCCTGGGTGGTGACGGTCATCGCCAGCACCCGGTCGTTGGTACCGCCGCCGATGCCGCTCCACTGGATTCCGTTCCAGCGGGCGAGATAGGGCGTGGACACACCGTTGGCGGTGGAGAATTCGCCGCCCACCAGCAGTTCCGTGCCCGCCATCCGCACCGTGCGCGCGCCGCCATTGAAACCCAGGCCGAGTTGCGACCACGCGGTTCCGTTCCAGCGCGCGATCCGGTTGCCCGGCGAGCCACCAGCGACGGTGAAGTCACCCACCGCGTAGACGTCATCACCGTTTACCGCGATGCCGTACACGGATGCGTCGAATCCCGTCCCCATGGCCGACCAGGTGGAGCCGTCAAAGACCGCGATGCGATTGGCGGGCGTGCCGCCAACAGCGGTGAAATCCCCGCCCACGAACACGCGCCCGTCGTGCACCACCACGCAGCGCGTGGCCGCGTTGGGAGTACCGTTGCCGACCCCGTTCCACGCCGAGCCATCCCAACGCGCGAGGTTGGCGTACGGGGTGGTGACGGGCGTCATGGTGCCGGCGACATACAGATCGCCGCCGTCCAGCGCCAGGTCGTAGGGGATCCCGTTGACCCCGTAGCCCAGCCCAGACCACGTGTCACCGTTCCAGCGCGCAACCCCGGACGCCGAATTACCGCCCGCTTTCTTGAAGTTGCCGCCGACGTAGATATCGCTGCCGCTGGTAACCACGCATCGCGCACTGCCATCCACGCCGCTGCCAAGCTTGGACCACGTGTTGCCGTCCCAGCGCGCGACGCGATTGGCAGGCACGTCACCCGCCTGCAGAAAATCGCCCACAACAACCACGAGACCATTGGGGTCGTCGGCAATATCACGCACAACGTCACTCGCGCCCCCGAATCCCCAGCCGCTGCCGTTCCATCTCGCAATGCCGTGCGCGGGCCAGGCGCCAACACTGGCGAACCCGCCCGCAAACCAGACGTCACCGTCCACGCTCGCGGCCGTGTAAACCG
Organism: Candidatus Krumholzibacteriia bacterium; assembly: GCA_029865265.1. NCBI lineage: Bacteria > Candidatus Krumholzibacteriota > Candidatus Krumholzibacteriia > Candidatus Krumholzibacteriia bacterium. The sequence goes on from JAOUHG010000006.1 coordinate 64,251, forward strand.
CACCGGCGGCACCCGTCGACAGCGGCAACCACGAGAAACCGTTCCAGCGCGTCACGTTGTTCACCGGCACGCCATTGATGGCCGAGAAACCTCCCATGAGGTAGAGATAGCCGCCACTCGACAGCAACGAGCGCAGTGGGACACCGAAGTTGCTGGCGAGCGACGACGCAACTGCGTGCCAGTTGGTTCCGTCCCAACGAGCAACACCCGCAGCCGGCCCCGTACCTACCGTGGTGAAGCTCCCCGCGGCATAGAGTTCCCCATTGTAAAGGGCCAGTCCGTACACGCGCCCGTTGGGCCCGCCGTTCATGAACTCAAACAACGAGCCGTTGTAGTGCGCGACGCGGGTGAAGGGCAGGGTGAATTCGCCGCCAAAGTAGACATCGTTTCCGGAAACGAGGATCTCGTGGACGGTGTTGTTGAAGAGGTTGTTCCCCACCATTTGAAAGGTGCTTCCGTCCCAGCGCGCAACGTAGTTCCGGGCGAGACCGCCCGCCTGGGTGAAGTTGCCGCCCACGTACACGTCGTCTCCGTTGGGCGCGGTGGCCAGCGCATGAACCTCCTGGTTCAGCCCCGTGCTGAGAACAGTCCCGCCGACATCGAGCACCCCCCAGTCGCTGCCATCCCAACGCGCGATATGGTTGGCGCGAATGCTGCCGGTGGACGAGTTTATCGAGGAGAAGAACCCGCCCGCGTAAATGTCGTGGTTGGAGGTGACCGCCAGGTCATTGATGGTTGAAGCGAACGTTGTTCCAACGCGCGTCCATGACGAACCGTTCCAGCGCCATACACCCCAGAAGCCACCCGCCACGTAGACGGTTGCACCGTCGCGCGCGATCGCATGGACGGTGTCGTTGAACCCGGGATCGCCGAGCTTGGTTCCGCCAAAGCGGGGGTCCCACGTGGCGGCGGCGGAAGAAGCGGCGCAGGACAACAGTATAATCGACAGGACGAAGGCGGGACGCATCGAGTTGCCTCATTGCTTGGCCGGCAGTAACGGAGGAAGTGTTCACCGGGTATTGTACATCCGCCACCCGCGGGCTTCAAGCCCCCGGCTACTTTATGAGCACCATCTTTCGTGTCTGCGCATCCCGGCCGCTCTGCATGCGCAGGAAGTAGACACCCGATGCGACAGCATTACCGTGCTCATCTTTTCCGTCCCAACTGAGGCTGTGAGGCCCGGCATCCTCGATGGCGTCCACCAGGTTCCGGACCAGCGCGCCCCGCACGTCGTAGATTCGCAAGGCGGCACGGCCGGGTCGCTCCAGCGAGTAGCGGATGGTGGTGGCTGCGTGAAGCTGCCCGCAAAGTAGACGTCGTTGCCCTCCACGTGAATTTCGTAGACGTAGTCGTCGAACGCGTTCCCGGCCACCACCTGCCAGGAAGAACCATTCCGCAACGTGACGTAGTTCCGTGGAGCGCCCCCGGCGAGCGTGATCGACCCTCCCACGTAGACGTCGGTGCCGTTGGGGGCGGGGCCAGCGCTTCCACCCGCGTGGTCGGGCCACCCAGGCCCACCACGCCGTCGACGACCAGTGGGACCCAGTCGCTCCCGTCCCAGCGCACGATATGATTGGCGGTCATCGGGCCGGTCAATGACTTGGAAACGGTGGCGAAGAACCCTCCCGCGTAGATGTCATGGTTGGATGTAACAGTGAGGGCGCGGATGTGGACAGCGGCGTCAGGTAGCCGATCCGGGTCCAGGCGGGATCATCCCAGCGGTACACGCCCCAGAAAATGGCTGGCCGCGTAGACAGTGGAACCGTCGATGGCGTAGTCATATACCGTGCCGCCCGGCCCGGGGATACCGACGATGTCGGACCCGAAGCGCGTGTCCCATTCGGCACTGAGTTCGGGAGTGGAGAGCGAGAAGAAGGCGACCAACAGCAGAAACCACGCTTCAAGCGCGAAGGTCAGCGGTTCAGCCGCACCACCGTACCCACCCCCTGCGGAAAAGCTTCCATCAGGTCGTCGGTGAGCTCGGGGATGTCGTTGCGTGCGTAGAGGATGAAGGCGCGGTCGCGCGTCCAGTCGCGGCGGATGGCGGCCAGCACGCGGTAGCGTTCGGTGAGGGCGTCCGCGACGCGGGTCTGTGCAGCGTCCATCTCGGCAGTGAACATTCCCTCCGAGGTGAGCATCACCACGTCGGGGGCCTCCGAAAGCGTCGTCGAAGCGCTCACCGGGATGGTCCTCCAGCCCGAGTAGTACGGCACCGCGCCCGGTGCGTCGCACAACAGGGAGCCGTCGCTCTGCCAGCGCGCCATCCACCGGCCCAGCGGCTGCAAGGTGAGGTCGTGGGACTCGCGGATGTGGCGCGCGAACACGCGCGCGTCCATCGCGCACCCCAGTGAAACGAGCAGGAGAGCCAGCGCGAGCAATGCGCGCGCGAGGCGCGGCGCGACCGACTGCGCGACCGCGTCGACGAGCCCGGCCGCCGGGATCGACAGGAGCAAAATCACCACCGCGCTCGACGCGAGGCCGGGGAGCGGATCGCGGGCCGACAACGTCACCACCCCGGCGACGATGGCCGTCGTTGCCGCAACCCACGGGAGCCCGCGGTCGTGCGCGAAACGCGTACGCGCGACGCCGGCGACGAACAGCATGACGTAGAACCAACCGAACGGTGCCATGTCGAACGGTTGCACCGCGAACAATTCGCCCGGCGACGCGAGCCGCGCGACCAAACCCGGAGCGTGCGGGGTGAGCGAACCAAACGTCGCAATCCGCCAGACGTGGAACCCGGTCACGGCCACTGCGAACACGGCCGCGGCGATGATCATCCCGCTGCGCTGCGTTCCCTCGCCGCGCGGCATGCGCACCCGCATCACCAGCGCGGCCGGAAACACCACTGCGAGCGGGTTGCCGCACATGGCGAGCAGGGCGCCCACGAGCCCGGCCAGGATCCAGGTCACCCGGCGCGTGCCCGCGGCATCGAGCAGCCAGACCATCGCAACGGCGAGTGCCGCCACCAGGGTGACGCCTTCCCCCGACATCGACGCCGCCGCCAGCGGCCCGGACACGGCGGCAAAGCCGGTGGTGATCACGGCGGCGGCTGACGAAACGCGCGCACGCAGGACAAACCAGAGCAGCACCAGCGAGACCATGCCGAAGAACAGGGAGAGCATGGGTGCCGCAACCGGCAGCGGGAGACCAGCGGCCTTCATCATGGCGCACTTGGCCACCCAAAGCGCATTGCCGTATCCCTCCACCGGCGCGTCACCCGGGTTGTACACCCATCCGTGCCCCGCGGCGAGGTTCTCGGCGTAGCGATATGCGACGAACGACCGGTCGGGGTGGAACGAACCCACTGCCAGGCAGGCTGCGATGAACAGCGCCAGCAAACCCGAGAGCGCAATCACGTCGTTCCGCTTCACGGGTCGAACCTCGTGCGCCGCTGTTTGCCGATCCCCTCGGGCAAGGCGCGCAGGCGGTCATCGCTCACGTCCACGCCGTTGCGCAGGAACACCCAGTACGCGCGATCCTGGTACCACTGATCGCGCACCGTTCCCACGAATCCGTACTCGAGCCGGAACCTGTCGTGCTTGTACAACGACCAGTAGGAGGGGTCCATGCGCGCGGTGTACACCCCCCGGACGGACAGGCAGATCACATCCGGTTTTCGCGCCAGCACGTAGTCGACCGTAAACGCGCCTTTGGCGATGTGCGAATCCGTCAGGGATCGCGGATGGATGTCGAGTGTGCGGAGCCCCGAGTAGTACGGCACCATACCCACATCGGCAATTGCGAGCAGCGAGCCGGGGGGCACCGTATTCCGCAACCATTGCGCCAGCGGCCGGTTGCAGAGGGTGGCGCTTTCTTCCATCTTCTGCGTGACCATCTTGAAGTGGGAGAGCCCGCTTGAACCAGCGAGCAGCGCCACCAGCACCAGCGTCGCAAACGGTGCCGCGTTCTTCGAGGGAGCGAAGCGCCACCACTCATCCGGCACCAGCGCGTGCAGCGAAGCTGCAGGGAGCAGCAACAGCCCTGCGATGGCCGCGTGGTAACGCATGCCCGGCATCCAGTCCACGAAGTTCGCGTACACCGCGCCGAACACCAGCGCCATCACCAACGCGATGCGGTTTCCGCTGGTCCGTGCCACGCGATTTCCGGCCACCGCGAGCACCAGCAACGCCAGGAACGTCCAACCTTGCGGCGGGTAGTAGTAGGTCCAGTTCACGAAGTAGCTGGAGAGGTTCATGCGCCACCCGGTGACGAGGCCGGTCCCTTCCACTCCCTTGGAGAGGAACGGCGTGGGCAGCCAGTCACCAAAGTATGCGACACGCCACGCGTGGTAGGCCGCGCAGGCGATGGCGAACGCGCCGGCGACCAGCGCCAGCGACCGGGCGGCTGCCGGCAGGCGCCCCCCACGACGCAGTTCCACCGCGATGAGAATCAGTGCCACCGGCAGCGCCAGGATTCCCTCGGGGCGGGCCAGTGCGGCGAGGAAGCCCACCACACCCAGCAACACCAGCGGGCGCCGGGCGGGTGCTTGCACGGCGTCTTCCGCATAGCGGACCACCAGCAGAAGCAGCAGCGCGAACAGCGCGGTCTCCATGCCGGAAACGGCGTACAGGACGAAGGGGCCGAAGGAGGCGAACAGCAGGAGCGGCAGCAGCTGTTGCGTCCACAGCGGTGCGCGGCGCCGGCACAGCGTCCACAACACGACGATCGACAACAGGCCCAGCAGGATGCCGGCGTACGGCGTCACCCGCGGCAGGTTCAAGCCGGTCTTGTGCATACCCGCGCACAGCACGATCCACAGGAAGTTGCTGTACGCCTCGACGGGACGCTCGCCCACGTTGAACGCGAGTCCGTGCCCCTGCGCGAGATGCTCCGCGTAACGAAACGAGATGAAGGAATCGTCGGGCATGAATGGCATCGCGTACACCGCACACAGCACGAACACCAGGCACGCGATCAGCAGCGCCGCAAGCGGCGGGCGCGCCGGGGCGGTCTCCGTGCGTTTGCGGGATCTCGCGGTCACGGGCGGCTCACCGGCTGCGAGAGGATGGTGGACAACACGCTGGCCACCCGTTTTGCGCCGGCGGGCACATCGGCGGTCTCGCCGTCCACGCCCCACACGTCGCAGAAACAGGTGGTGAGCGTCTTTCCCGGCCGCAGCACGCGCGCGCACGCCAGCAGCCACGGGGTGCTGGCCGGCGAGAGCAGGTTGATCTTGAACTCCACCGCCAGCACGTCGTACCCGGGCGGGCACAGCGAGAACGCGGCGTACCCGTTGGCGGAATCGGCGATGGTGGAAATGGCGCCCGCGTGCAGGAAACCGTTCTGCTGCGTGAACGCCTGCGCGTGCGGCATGGCGATGCGCACGTCACCAGGCTTGACGCGCACCAGTCGCGCACCCAGCGTGGCCATGAAGGCCTGTCGCGAGAAACTCTCGCGCACGACGGACTCAAAGTCCGGATTCTGCGGCGCGTGTTCAATCATGTGTCAAGAACGCGCCGCTTTCATGCTCAGACCGCCACCGCGGCGGCCCGGCGGCGCTGCAGATGCATGCCGATGGCGAGCCCCGCCGAGATCACGCACAGAATGCCGGCCAGGGAAAAGGCCGCGGCGTAGCTGCCGGTCGCGGTTTTGGCGGCATTGCCCACCATGATTCCAACCACACCCGCGATCCCGTAGCTCGTGAACACCCAGCCGTAATTGGCGCCGAGGTTCTTCGCGCCAAACAGGTCCGCGGTGGCGGACGGGAACAGTGCGAAGTTGCCGCCGAAGTTGAACCCCACGATCGAAGCTCCGACCGCGAGGGATACTTCCGTGTCGAGACCGCCCAGCACGAACATCATCGCCGCCTGCACGAGGAACATGGCCACGAAAGCGACCGTGCGCCCCACACGGTCGGACACCATCCCCCACGCGATCCGTCCCAGCGCGTTGAACACCGCCAGCCATCCCACCGCGGTGACACCGCGGTCGAAGATCTCCTTGGCGCGCGCATCGCCCAGTGCGGCCGCACCCCCGGCCGCGCCCACCAGCTGGTCGCCGGCGAACCCCTTGAGAATCCCGATCACCATCAGGCCGGCCATGGCGCCGCTGAAGAACATGAGCCACAGGATGTAGAACGCGGGCCGCCGCAGCGTGTCCTGCCACGCGGACTCCAGGCGCGCCGGCGCCGTGTCGGGCGGGTTGGAAAGGAGCGTTGCGCCAAGCGCGACCGCCACCAGGCAGACCAGCCCGTGCAGCGTGAAGAGTGACACCACGTCGTGGTTACGGAGATAGTTCTCGGCGCTGAAGGGGAGTTGCGGGTGGCTGAAGATGTACGCGCCGAAACCGAAGCCCGCCACCGCGAGACCACTGACCAGCCCCTTCCGCTTCGGGAACCACTTGATGAGCGCCGCAATCGGACACACGTAGGCAAACCCGATGCCCGCCCCGGCGAGGAACCCCACCGTCCCCCACAGCACGAAGAGTTCGTCCAGTTCGCCCAACCGCCCAACGTAGCGTTGCCCGAGGAGCACCGCGGCCACCACGCACGCCACCGTGATGGCTCGCGGGGCGTCGTGCAGGAGCGGCATCGTCTTCGGATTCATGTCGCGCGTCGCCATGTGATACAGCGCGAGCAACAGCAACGTCACCATGCCCGCGAACAGCGCGTGGGCCAGGTAGAACACGACGAACGTGTTCAACAGTCCCGCGGCCAGGAACCCACCCCCCAGCAACACGCCGCCGATGGTGGCCGTGAAGCGCGGCCCCTTGAGATCCTGTACCCGCCCCGCCAGCACCATGGTGCCCGCAAAGGAAAGGATGCATATGGAGAAGGCGTACTTAAGATAGCCTTGCTGCTCGGTCTGGCGCCGCTTCTTTGTCGCCTCGTCGGCCACGACGGTCATTTCATGCAGATACTCCCCGCGCATCTCCATCTCCTGCACTTCCATCTCCGTTACCACGGGTGGAAACACGCGCGCGTCCAGGGGACGCCAGAAGATGCTGTATCCGTAAACTGTGCCGAGGATGAGTTGAATGAGGATGGCGCCAATAAGCACGCGCGCCCGCGCCGAAGATCGGTTCATGGTGTCTCCCAATGCGCGGCCGATGGTAATTAGAAAACGCGTTTGAAGATGCTGTCCACTTCTCGCAGATAATGATCCAGATCGAACACCGCGTCGAGAGTTGCTTTCTCCAGTTTCGACGTTATTCCCTTGCGCGCCCGCACCGTTTCCTCGAAGGGCTTGCCGCTCTCCCAGGTCTCCATGGCCGCCTCCTGCACCAGCGCGTAGGCGTCCTCACGCGAAAGTCCCGCGCGCGCCAGTTCCAGGAGCAGCTTCTGCGAGTACACCAGCCCGTGCGCTTTCTCCATGTTGGCCAGCATGCGCTCCGGGTAGACCACGAGGTCCTTGACCACGCCGGTGAACTTCACCAGCATGTAGTCCAGGGTGATGGTGGCGTCCGGCAGAATCACCCGCTCCACCGACGAGTGCGAAATGTCCCGCTCGTGCCACAGCGCCACGTTTTCCGTGGCGGCCACCGCGTAGCCGCGAACCAGCCGCGCCATGCCCGCGACGCGCTCGCAGATGATCGGGTTGCGCTTGTGGGGCATGGACGAGCTGCCCTTCTGCCCCTTGCGGAACGGTTCCTCCACCTCCAGCACATCCGTCCGCTGCAGGTTGCGCACCTCGGTGGCCATCTTCTCCAGCGAGGCCGCGGCCACCGCCAGCGCGGAAACGAACTCCGCGTGACGGTCGCGCTGCACCACCTGGGTGGAGGCCGGTGCGGGCTTCAGCCCCAGCTTGCGGGTGACGTACTCCTCCACCTGCGGGCTCGCGTGCGCGAAGGTCCCCACCGAACCCGACACCTTGCCCACCGACACCGTCTCCAGCGCCGCGCGCAGCATTCGCTCGCGCCGGCCCAGCTCGTCGTACCAGACGGCGAGCTTGAGCCCGAAGGTGATCGGCTCGGCGTGGATGCCGTGGGTGCGCCCCACCATCACCGTGTTCTTGTGCTCCAGCGCCCGCGCCTTGACCACCGCGCGCAGGTCCGCCATGCGTTTGAGCAGCAGTTCCCCCGCCTCCTTGATCTGGCAGGCCAGGGTGGTGTCCAGCAGGTCCGACGACGTCAGACCCAGGTGCACGTAGCGCGAGTCGTTGCCGATGTGCTCGGCCACATTGGTCAGGAAGGCGATGACGTCGTGGTGGGTGACGTCTTCGATCTCCTTGACGCGCGCGGCCTCGAACGCGGCCTTCTTGCGGATGCGCTGCACCGCCTCGGCGGGGATTTCGCCCAGCTCGGCCAGCGCCTCGCAGGCAAGAATCTCGAACTCGAGCCACTTGGCGAGCTTGTTGTCTTCGGACCAGATGCGCCCCATCTCGGGGAGTGTGTAGCGTTCGATCATTGTGTATTGCGGGGGGTTGCGCCGGGCGTTCCGTTAGATGTCACGGGGACGCTCCGCCAGGGTTACTCTGAAGTTGAGGAGTTCATCCTTGCGATTGACGGTCATCTCGATGGTATCGCCCACGCCGGAACCGAAGATCAGCCGGTTGGCGTGTGTGCGGTTCTGCAGCTTGACCCCGTTGATGGCGATGATCTGGTCGCCGGCCTTGAGCCCCGCCGTGTCCGCGGGCCCGCCTTCTTCGATGCTCTGCACTAGCACACCGCTCTCGGCGGGCAGGTTGAGCGCGGCCTGCACCTGCGGCGTGATGTCGGTGGCCGACATCCCCACCCACACGTCGCGCACGCGCCCGTGCTCCACCAGTTCCTCGTACACGCTCCTCACACGGTTGATGGGGATGGCGAATCCGATGCCCACGTTGGCGCCGGTACCGCTGGAGAAGATGATGGTGTTCACACCGATCACCTCGCCGTGCGCGTTGATCAGCGGGCCGCCGCTGTTGCCCGGGTTGATGGCGGCGTCGGTCTGGATCATGTCGTTGAAGATCTGCTCGCTGTTCTCGTCCTGCTTGATGTCGCGGTGGTTGGCACTGATCACGCCCACCGTCACCGTGGGCTGGGTGTCGGCGAGATAGCTGCCGAAGGGACTGCCGATGGCGATGGCCCACTCGCCCACCACCAGGTCGTCGGAGTCGCCCAGCCGCGCGGCGGGAAACTCGTCGCCGTCGATCTTGAGCAACGCGAGGTCGTAGGTGGGTGCGGTGCCCACCAGCGTGGCGGCGTATTCCTTGCCGTCGGCCAGCGTCACCTGGATGCGCTCCGCGTCCCGCACCACGTGGTAGTTGGTGAAGGCGTACCCGCGGCTGTCGATGATGAAGCCGGACCCCTGCGTGGCCTGGGTGCGCGTGCGGCCCGGGTAGTAGCGGTTGAACCACATGTCGTACACGGAACGGGTGCGCACCCGGTAGAGGCCGGTGATGCTGATCACCGCGGGCGACACCTGCTCGGTGGCGGTGACAATGGCGCTGCGCCGCTCCGCGTCGATCCCCGCCGACGACGGCACCCCCGCCGCCTGGTAGGCGGCGGGCTGCGGGTCCGCCGGCTCGCCGTTGGAGCCGCGCAGCAACATCACCGCAATGATGACCAGCGCCACCGACACGCCGGTGATACCGCCGAAGATGTAAGGGAGAAACCGTGCCCGCGAGGGACGGATGACGTCGCTATCGTCGTACATGTGCCTTGCGCCGCTCCAGTACCTTCTCCCAGTCCTTGTTGAACAACTCGATCCCCACATCCGTGAGCGGGTGACGGAAGAGCTGCTTGAACACCTTGTACGGAACCGTGGCCACGTCCGCGCCCAGACGCGCGGACTCCAGCACGTGCAGCGGGTGGCGGATGCTGGCCGCCAGCACCTGCGTCTGCAGGGCGTAGCGCTCGTAGATCTCAACCAGGTCCCCCACCACCTGCATGCCGTCCATGCCGGTGTCATCCAGGCGCCCGACGAACGGGCTGATGTAGGTGGCACCGGCCTTGGCCGCCATCAGGCCCTGGTTGGCGCTGAAGCAGAGGGTGACGTTGGTCTTGATGTCCTCCGCGGAAAGCGTGGTCACCGCCTTGATCCCTTCCGGGATGAGCGGGATCTTCACCACGATGTGCTCGCTGAGCTTCGCGAACGCGCGCCCCTGGCGAATCATCTCGGCTGCGTCGTCGGCGACCACCTCGGCGCTCACCGGCCCGTGCACGATGTCGCAGATCTCCTTGAGAACCGCGTCATAGTCGCTCCCGTCCTCCTTGGCCATCAGGGAGGGGTTGGTGGTGACGCCATCCAGCACGCCCAGCGCGGCGGCTTCGCGGATTTCGTCGATGTTGGCCGTATCCAGGAAAATCTTCATTCGGGTCGGTCCTTTCAGTTGCGGCGGTTCCGCTCCATCATAGCACCGTCGCCCGCCCCGGGACAGCCCCTTAGCCGCGCCATCCCCGCCCGGTGGCTGGAGTTAGGCCGAACCCGCCGTCCGCTCCCCGGGGTCGCCGGGGTAGCGGGCCCGCAGCAGGGTCAACCCGCACGCCGCGGCGGTGGGACCGGCCGCGCGACGGTCCCTTTTACCCAGGATCTCGGGCATCCGTTCCGGCTCGATTTTTCCCCGCCCCACCTCCATCAGCGTCCCGGCGATGGCCCGCACCATGTTGTAGAGGAAACGGTCCGATTCCACCTCGATCAGAATGTGCCGCTCCGCCCCCACCACCGTCACGTCCATCAGGTTGCACACGGGGTCCTTGTCGTTGGTGACGGGCGTGAAGCTGGTGAAGTCCTGCCGTCCCTGGAGGTGGCGGGCGGCGGCACGCATGCGCTCCACATCGAGATAGTGGTGCGTGTGATAGGAGAAGCGCCGCCAGATGGCCGTGGGCGTGGTGGCAATGCGGTAGACGTAGCGGCGCGACTGTGCGCTGAAGCGGGCGTGGAAGTCGTCCGCGACCTCCATGGCGCCCACCACCGCCACGTCGTCGGGCAGGCAGGCGTTGAGCGCAATGACCAGGCGGGAGGTAGTGTGCTCGCTCTCCACGTGGAAGTTGGCCACATAGCCCAGCGCGTGCACGCCGGCGTCGGTGCGCGCGCAGCCACGCACACCGACCAGCTGCCGGCACACGGTGGCGATGGCCGCCTCGACGGTTCCCTGCACGGTGCGCACGTCCGGCTGTTTCTGCCAGCCGGAGAAGTCGGTGCCGTCGTACTCGAGCAGCAGGCGGATGTTGCGCACGCTCATCCCAGCCACCCCGATGCCGCCGAGATTGCCGCGCCTGAGGTGAGCAGCAGCGCCACGTCGGCGCCGCCCAGGCGCGGCGGTTCGATGGTCAGCGGCAGGCGGTGGCGCACGTCGCGCAGTTCCACCGCCATGGCCAGCTGACCCGAGCGGCGGATGGCGGCAACCAGCAGCGGAACCAGTGATAGACGCACCGCACCCGCACGCGAAAGCAGCCCACCGGACAGATCCCCGCCGCGGAACGACTGGGCCAGGCGTATTCGCCGGAACTCGTCGGCAACCAGCGGAACGAAACCCATGGCGAGAAATACGAACAGTGCCACGTTGCCGGCGGCACGTTTCGACACCCGGCGTACGACGTCGTAGATGCCGCAGGCCAATCCTTCCGGCGCCGCCGCAGCCAGCAGCAGGGACACGCTCATCAGCATGACGGCGAGACGCAGGGCAAAGAAGACCCCGTTGGCAAGGCCGTCATCGGTCATGATGCGCACGCCGCCCAGCGTCACGATGGGCGCGCCCGGACCGAAGATCGCGTTCAACAGCACTACCACCACCGCAAACGGCGCAACCCGTCGCAGACTCGCGGCGCTGGTGGAAAGATCACCCGTCACCACCACGTGCCACGCGCACACGAAGCCCAGCAGACCCAGCATCGACACCGCGCCGTGCACGGTGACCAGGGCCGCCGTCACCAAAGCGAAGACCGCGAGCAGCACGGCCCGCGAATCGCGGGGACGAATGGCCGCGGTGTCGCCACGGGTGGGAATGGAAGCAACGTCGGTCACGATGCGCCGAGGATACATCTACGGCGGCGCGGGCACAACTCGCGGGCTTCGGCGACGTTCTTATCATTGACAGGAAACGCCCGGGGATGAAAGCATCGCCGCCATGAATACAACAACTGTCCGATGCGCGCTGTTGGCGCTGGCCGCCGCGGCCGCGCTTTCCGGCCCGGCTGGCTCGTCACACGCCGCCGCCGGCCGCTACTCGCCGCTGCTCGCCACCGCCGCCGGCCAGGACACGCTGCGCAACCTTGCCCTGTGGGAGGATCAGCGCGTCACCGACAACGGCCGCATCTTCGAGTATATCAGGGAAGGCTCCCCCCTGGTGCGCCGTCGTGCGCTGGAGGTCGTGGGCCGCATGCAGGAGCCGGAGGACGCGTCGCGGGTGATTCCCTCGCTGAAGGATCCCAACCGCGAGGTATTCCGCGAGGCGGTGTTCGCCCTGGGACAGATCGGAAACCGCGATGCGGTGAAGCCGCTGCTCGAGGCACGCGCCGGCCGCAACGCCGAGGATGCGATGCTGATCGCCGACGCGCTCGGCAAGCTGGGCGGGGACGGCGTGGTGGAGGCCCTGGGAGACATGCTGCGCGACTTCAACGCGCCGGTGCGTGGCGCCGCGGCGCTCGCGCTCGCGCGCGTTCCCGGCGAGGCGGCCGCGGGCGTGCTGCTGCTGTCCATACACGACCCCGACGCCACGGTGAGATGGCGCGTGGCCTACGCCCTGGAGAAGCAGCCGGTGTTGCCGCGCTCATGCCAGTCGCTGGAGGAGTGCCTCGAGGCCGACGAACCGCTGGTACGCGCGTTTGCAGCGCGCGCCCTCGGCAAGCTCGAATGCCATGGCGCAACCAGGGCGCTGATCAACGTGCTCGACGACGGCGATCTGCGCGTCGCCGTCAACGCGGCACGCGCGCTGGGGGTCCTGAAATCGCGCGAGGCGGTGGATCCCCTGTCGGCGCTGCTGATGACGCACAAATCGCTGGATGTTCGCGCCACCGCTGCGGAGTCGTTGGAGAAGATCGGTGAGAAGGCGGCCAAGGACGCGCTCATGCAGGGCCTGCTGGACACCAGTGTGCTGGTGCGATGCAACAGCGTACGAGCGCTGGCGGCGTGCCTGGGCGAAAAGAGCGAGATGTTCATCGACGAGGCGCGCCGCGACGGCTCACGCCTGGTTCGTGCCGCGGCCATCGAGTGCTATGGCACCGCGGGTCTCAAGAAGCGCGCGGCAGATCTCAACCACATTGCCACCGCCGACAAGGACCCGATGATGCGCGCGGCGGCCGTCAGCGCGCTGGGGATGCTGAAGGACCCCGCCGTCCTGCCCATGTTGCCGCCCCACCTGAGCGACCCGGACTTCACCGTGGCCACCACGGCGGTGACGGCCATCGGCGAACAGGACTACCGCGCCGGCGTGTCCGCCCTGATCGAGGCCTACTATGCGCCTCGCGGCCGTGAATTCACGGACGTGCAGCTGGAGATCGTGACCGTACTGGGTGCGATGAAGGCCCTTGCCGCGGAGAGCCTGCTGGTGGACGCCACCACCCACGAGGACTACCGCGTGCGCGATGCCGCCACCGCAGCACTCGAGGCGATGGGCTTTCCACAGGCGGAGGCGCCGTCGGCGCGGTCGTTGCGCGAGCGCGGGTACGACCGCTCACGCCGCAAGCAACTCGCGCCCCCCACGGGGCTTCGTCGCGCGGTAATCGCCACCTCGCGCGGCGAGATCGAGGTGGAGCTCTTCGGCGATGACGCCATCCAGACGGTGGCAAACTTCGTCGAGCTGGCCAGGAAGGGCTTCTACAAGGACCTGACCATCCACCGTGTGGTGCCGAACTTCGTCGTGCAGGGCGGCGACCCGCGCGGCGACGGCGCCGGTGACGCGGGCTACACCGTTCCCGCCGAGGTGTCGCACCACCAGTACGGCGAAGGCTACCTCGGGATTGCGGACGCGGGCAAGGACACGGGGAGTTGCCAGTGGTTCATCACCTACTCCCCGCAGCCGCACCTGAGCGGCCGTTACACGATATTCGGGCGGGTGACGAAAGGGCTGGATCTGCTCTGGAAGATCGACCGCGGTGACAGCTTCGACGTACAGGTGCTCGACTAGCGCTCCACGAGGTCGGCCAGTGCCTGGCGGTGGGCGCGGAATGCGATGTCCGCGGGCGTGGCCGTGAGCGGAAAGAAGCGTGCTTCGCTGGCGTCGTCGCCCGGCCGCAGTTCTCCACCCACCCGGCGCGCCTCATACAGCAACAACACCACGCGCACGCGCGGGTCGTCCATGGCCATGTAGGCCCCGAACAACCCGGCCAGCTCCACCTCCAGACCGGTCTCCTCCCGGGTCTCGCGCACCGCGCATTCCTCCACGTGCTCGTCGTACTCCACGAAACCGGCGGGCAGGGTCCACATGCCCTCGCGCGGTTCGAACTTGCGCCGCACCAGCAACACCTCGCCGGACTCGACCAGCACCACGCCCGCGGCCGGGGCGGGATTGCGGTAGGCCACGAAACCGCAGCGCTCGCAAACCGCGCGCACCCGGTCATCCAGCTGGCGCGGTGTCAGCGCACCCCCGCAGCGCGAACAAAAAACCGGCTCGCAGCTCATCGCTGGGCGTACTGCGCGCGCAGGCGGTCGCGCCACGCCGTCTCCACTTCGGCGAGCGGGACGCCGTAGACCTTCTCGAACGCCATCGCGAACACGTCGGCGGAGTTGACCCCGTGGATGGCGGTGTACAGCTCGATGAGCTTGCCCGTGCCCCATCGGTCGACGATGAATCCCACGAAGGAAGCCGCGGAGGGGATGATGATGTTGGGATCCTCCATCGCCATCAGGTTGTAGTCGATGAGATGCCGCATGTCCGGCAGCCGGCGCGCGCGTACAATCTCACCCACCACTTCGTCGAGCGGGCGTCCCATCCACTCGTCCTGCATCCAGAAGACCGTGCCCTCGGAGATGGAGCGCGGTGGACGTCCCAGCGGGTCGGTGATGAAGTGCACCACCTCGTGGTTGTCGTTGGGATTGATGGAATGGAACTCGTAGTCGTCCCAGCTGACGTACTGATACCCCTTCAGGCTCAGCATCTCGCGAATCGTGGTGGTGTCCGGATAGAAGTAATACTGAATGACGACGTCGCTGGTAACACCCAGGCGCGCGGCGATGGCGTCGAAGATTGCCTGCTGGGATTGAATCGACCCCTCGGGCATGGGGTGCCCGGGCAGCCAGTGGAACACGAAGTTCTTGGTGGTCGACTCCTCCCACGGCACCGGCCGGGGGACGGAGAGCGTGATGTTGTCGAACCAGGCCCGGCCGTTCATCCCCAGCACGCAGGCCACCTGCACGTAGCGGGTGCCCTGCGGCAGGCGGAAGGTCTGGTCTTCCTGAGCCCAGAGCTGCGCGCCGGTACGCAGCCGCGTGCGCTTGTCGGCCGACCTGATCTCCTGAAATCGGGTGTGCTCCGCATCGAAGAACGTGAGCAGGAAGTTGCAGTGCGAGTACTGCCCCCTTCTCAGCTCCACGTCTTCCAACTGCATCCAACCGGTGAGCGTCACGTGGGTGGCATGCTCCGGCACCGAGACCTCCTGCGCCAGCAGGTGGAACCGCTCCGTGCCCGGGTCGGCCTTGAACGACCACGAGCGGGTGCCGTCCTGGGCAACGCCTTCGTCGATTGCGTACACCACTTCGCTCTGTCCCTCCCCGCCGCGAAACGGAAGCAACTGCCATCCCCTGGGCAGGCCGTCCTTCCCCACCTCCTCGAACGATCCGTTGCTGATCAGATTGGTGTCGTACTGAAACTCCTTCTTCCCGCACCCCGGCGCCACCAGGATCAGGAAGACGGCCGCCAGGGCCGCGGGCAGGGATCGGCTCATCGCATTTCTCCGTTGTGTGTTCATTTCTTGTCGGTCCACTCCACCAGTTCAAAAACCGTGACGTTCTGCTCGCAGCGCACGATGCGCCGGCCGGCGTCCACAAACAACGTGGCCGGCCCCACGCGCTCCCGTTCCGCCTTTAACACCACCACCGGGGTTTTCTTCCCGAGAACATCCATGGTTTGCTCGCCCGCGACATAGATCTCCCCGCTCTCCACCACGTTGCGCTGCGGGTCCAGCCACTGAAAGCGCTGGTGGTCGGGGGAGGAGAGGTTGACCCAGAACAGGATTTCGTACCAGCCGTAGACCGTGCCCAGTTCCACGATGGGAAGACCGGCGGGGACCACGATGCGGCGCGAATCGGTCCGGCCCCGGATGTCGCTGCTGACCACCACCACGTTGGAGAAGACTTCCGCCGTGTAAGCGATGCGCGTGGTGTCCGTGGCCTGCGCGATGGTCCGCTCGCTCTTGAAGGAACGCGGAAAGTAAGACTCCTCGTCCACCACCAGGCGCACGACCGAGGACAGCGTCGCGCCACCCATGTTGGCCGTGGACACCACGTCGTAGATCACGGTGTTGTCGTCGTAGGTGCGGCGCTCGAAACGTTCCTGGCCTATTTCGCTGTCCTGCTGTATCAGGCGATAACCGCCATGAACGGTCGACAGCAGCCGCACCGGCTTCTTCTGGTGCATGGGCGACTCGGCCCTCGCGCCCGCCGCGCCCGCCGCGCACGCGGCGAGCAGGGCAACGACGACAAAAGCGCTACGACAGCCGGGTGCGAACATGGGCTTCCATCCTCTGCATGAGTTCTTGCAAACGCGAATCATCGGGGAGCTTCAACTGAACGAAACCACCCTTGCCACCCCCCGATCCACCCAGCTCCCGCGCGATATCGGCGGCGCCGGAGGCGAGGTCGATGGCAAGATCACGCGAGGCAACGCACAACACCGCGCCGTCATCGGCGCCCAGAATGGCCACCACCTTCGCCTCACCCTGCAGCACGGTGGCCAGCGCGCGCACGTAGGCCGGATCGGCATCGCGGTGCAGCAACACCCGCACGCCTCCCGCACGCGCGGCGCCATCCAGCAACCGCGCCATCTCGGCCCCGGCCAGGCGTTCGGTGAGGAATTTCGCGCGGCGGGCGCCGGCCTGCGCATCGTCCATGATGCGCTCGATCCGCGTGAGCACCTCCGCCGGTCCGGTGGTGAGGCGATTGGCCAGCGCCTGGACGATGGCGTGTTTCTCACGGTAGTCGTCGAGTGCGCGCAGGCCCACCTTGAAGTGGACGCGCTGCAGCCCCTTCACCTTCTCGCCCTTGAGCACCTTCACCAGTCCCAGTTCGCCGGTGTTGCGCACGTGTGTCCCGCAACACGGGATGAGATCGAAGTCGCGCACCGCAACGATGCGCGCCTCGCTCACGCCCTCGGGCACCTTGCGGCGCAGATCGAGGCGGTCCAGTTCGGCCAGCGGCATGGTGGTGATGTCCACGGGACGGTTTTCTTCGATGACGTGGTTGGCGACGTCCTCCGCCTTGCGCACGGCGTCTTCATCGAAGCCGGTGCCCTCCAGGTCGATGGTGCACGTCTCTTCACCCATGTGAAACGACACCGTGTGCAGACCGGCCGCCTGGATGAAGGCGCGGGACAGAACGTGCTGACCGGTGTGTTGCTGCATGTGGTCGAAGCGCCGCCCCCAGTCGATGGCGCCCGCTATCCGTTGCCCGGCCCGCAGGGTGCCCTGCACGGTGTGGACGACGGCGTCGTCGCGCTCCTGCACGTTGGCCACCACCGCGTCCCCCAGCGTTCCGCCGTCGGGCAGCTGTCCACCCGATTCGGGATAGAACAGCGTGCGGTCCAGCACGACCTCGCTGGCGCCGTCCTCCAGCGGACGGGACGAAGCCACCGCCGCCTCGAACACCGTGTCGTAGGTCTGGTCGAGGTAGAGCTTCTGGGTCATGGAAACGAAGCGGATCTGACAGGCGCCGGCAAAGGGCGCTACGCGACGAAGGAGCGCCGGATGACGCGGTTTTCCTCGTCGAGCAGGACGATCCGGGGTACGTGCGTGCGGGCCTCCGACTCGGAGACGCGCGCAAAGGAGAACACGATCACGCGGTCCCCCGTCTGGCCCAGCCGGGCGGTGGCGCCGTTGAGTTCGATGCGCCCCGAACGGGCCGGCGCCGGGATGACATACGTCTCAAACCGGTCCCCGGTGTTCATATTGGCCACCAGCACCTTCTCCCAGCGGTGAAAGCCGACTTCTTCCATGAGGGCGGCGTCGATGACGATGCTGCCCTCATAGTTCATGTCGACACCGGTGACGGTTGCCTGGTGGATCTTCGATTTAAGGAGAAAAACGTCCATGAAAACTCCCGGGAAACAAGCCGCGTCCCGAATCATAACCGCTCGGCGGCCCCGGCACAATAGGCAGTCAGGATGGGGTACGGACGCCGCGCCGGGCCAGAGCCCACGCCACGGCAAGCAGAAGCAGGCTCGCGACCACCAGGGGCGTGTCTCCCACGCGCTCATACACGGTGCGGCCGCCCAGCAATTTCACCTCGGCCAGCAGGACACCGCCCTGGTTGAGCGGCAGCAACTGCGTCACCTCGCCGGTGGGAGCCACCACCATCGACACGCCGCTGTTGGCGCTGCGCACCAGGTAGCGGCGGAACTCCACCGCGCGCGCGATGCTCATCTGCGCGTGCTGGAAGGGCCCCGGTGTGTCGCCGAACCAGCCGTCGTTGGTAACGTTGACCAGCAGCTGCGACCCATCCTCCACCCCCTGCCGGCACAGGTACGGGAACACCGACTCGAAACAGATCAGGGGCGTGAAGCGGGCACCGTTTGCCACCAGCGGTGCGCGGCGCGGACCGGGCTGGAAGTTGGCCTGGCCGAAGTCCACCTTGCGCAGCGAACGAAAGCGCTGCGCCAGCGGCAGCGCTTCGCCGAACGGAAGCAGGTGGCGCTTGTCATACTTGAGGATCTCGCCGTCCGGCGCGAACACGCCGGATGAGTTGTAGATGTTCAGGTCCTCACCCGGGCCGTCGTAGCGATGGTCGAGGAAACCGACGTAGACGGGAATGCCCAGCCACCGCGACAGGCCCACCAGGCGGCTCTTGTAACCGGGCGCGTTCTCTATGTACACCGGCGCGCACGTCTCCGGAAAGATGACGAGCTCCGCGCCCATGTCCCGCGCCTGGACGGCCTGCTCGTCAATTCGATTGAACGACGAGTCCTTGAACTCGGGCTTCCACTTGATCTCCAGGTCGATGTTGGGCTGCGCGATTCCCACCCGCATCGTCGCACCCGGCAGCGCATCCACCCGCCGCATGGCCGCGTCGCCGTACAGGAACATCCCCGCCGCGACGGCGCATGCCAGGACGCCGGCGGCCGCCTTGGCGCGCGGGCCGGGCGCCGTCACCAGCACCGCGATCAGCGCATTGACCAGAACGATTATGAACGAGAGTCCGTACACGCCCCACAACTCAGCGGACTGCAGCAGCTGCGGGTGATCCGAGAGGGTGTACCCCATGACGCCCCAGGGAAAGGCCAGTTCCCCGCGCGAACGAACCAGCTCCACCAGCGCCCACAGCGCGGGGGCGGCAACCACGAAGGCCGGCCGGCGCCAGCGCGTGAGCGCGGAACACGCCAGGAAGAACAGCCCCGAGTAGCACGCCAGGTAGAGTGAGAGCAGAGCCAGCGCCGGCGTGAGCAGGAGCGGCATCATGAACTGGCGCGGGATGATCTTCGAGAGCAGCGGGATGGTGGCATCGGCGGCGGGACTCAACATCAGGATCCACCACATCATGGTGGCGAAGCACACGAACCCGGTCAGAAAGCCGGTGCGGAACGATTGCCGGCGCGTGGGGCGCACGCGGAGCACGGCCACGAACACGGGTGCCAGCGCCAGGAACGACACCGGCCCCAGCGAGGTCATGGGGAAGCACAGCGTGATCAGCAGGCCGGAGAGAATCGCGGGAACGATGAGGGGAAGCGGGGGCAGGACTCTGCCCGGGAGCCATTTCATCCGCCGAGCTCGACCTCTCTGCCGGTGCGCGCCGACTCGTACATGGCGTCGGCGATGCGCATGGTGTGCAACGCATCCCGCCCCGACGCCATGGGCGTCTTCTGTTTGCGCACGCACTGGATGAAGTGGTCGATCTCCGCCTGGTAGCTGTCCTTGAAGTAGTTCTTCTGTTTGCCGAGCGCGGGGGTCACGTTGACCAGCACGCCCTGGATGGACTTGTGCACCTGCAATGGGGTAAGAATGCCCGCACCCTTGCTGCCGTAGATCTGCATGTAGACCACGTCGCGCGGGTCGCGCAGGTTCCAGTTCACCTCCAGCATGAGACACGCACCGCCCGCAAAGCGCACCATGGCGCAGGCGGAGTCTTCCACCGTGTCCTTGCCCTTCTGTCCGAACACGCTGCAGGAAACACCGGTGGCCTTCTTGAGTCCGCTGATCCACATGGCCAGATCGAGGAGCGGGGTGCCCATGTCGAGCAACGCGCCGCCACCCGCCTTGCCCCTCTCGGTGAACCAGGCGCGGTCCTTCCAGTCCGTGGCGCGCCGCAGCCAGCCCGCCTTGACGATGTTTACGTCTCCGAGTTCCTTGCCGCTCACGAACTTCTGCAGCATCTCGGCGTCTTCGCGGAAGCGGTTGTTCAAGGCGGCCATGAGGATGCGATCGTGCTTCTCGGCGGCCAGCACCATCTGCTCGGCTTCCTTGGCGTTGCGCGCCAGCGGTTTCTCGCACAGCACATCGCGACCGCTGCGCAGCGCCGCGATGGCCATGGGCGCGTGCAGGTAGTTTGGGGTGCAGATGTCGACCGCATCCACCTCGCACTTCTTGAGCATGTCGGAGATGTCGTCGAACCACTCCTTGAAGCCGAACTGCTCCTTGATGCGACGGGCCTTCACGGGGTCGTAGTCGACCACCGCCACCAGCTCGACGTCGGGGTTGGCACGGTACGCCGGAATGTGGGCCACCTGGGCCACGTGACCGGCACCCACCACCGCAATACGCGTCTTGTCAGCCATGCCGGCATGGTAGCGCACCGGCCACCACCGTGTCACGCTGAGTTCTCCGGGCCCTCCCGCGCGATACCGTAGCGCTTGATCTTCTTGATCAACCCCTGGCGCGAGAGTCCCAGGCGGCGGGCGGATTTGGACTTGTTCCAGTTGGTTTCCTCGAGCGTGCGCTTGAGCAGGTTCGCCTCCAGGTGGCTCACCGCGCGCGCCAGCGGCGCCTCGCACAGCACGTCGACATCCAGCGTCACCGCAGCCGCCTCCTCGGCGATGCGCGCCGACAGCATGTCCGGGGTGAGCAGATCGGGCGCTGCGTGCAGCGCGACGATCCGTTCCACCTCGTTCTCGAGTTCGCGGATGTTGCCGGGCCATGGGTAGGCGATGAGCACACGCGCTGTTTCCTCCGGAACCGCGGGGGGCTCCAGGCCGCGAACGCGGAAGAAGTGCGCCGCCAGGTCCACCACGTCGGCGCGCCGTTCGCGCAACGATGGCACGCGCGCCTCCACCACGTTGATGCGGTAGAAGAGATCCTTGCGGAAGGTACCGTCCGCCACCATGCGCGCGAGATCGGCGTTGGTGGCGGTGATGAGGCGCGCGTCGACACGGCGCACCGCGCCCTCGCCCATGCGGCGCACCTCCCCCTCCTGCAACACCCGCAGCAGCTTCGCCTGAATATACGGTGGAATCTCGCCGATCTCGTCGAGGAAGATGGTGCCGCCGTTGGCCTGCTCGAAGAGCCCGGCGTGGGATCGCACCGCGCCGGTAAAGGCACCGCGGTCGTGGCCGAACAACTCGCTCTCCAGGATGCCCGGCGCCAGCGCCGCGCAGTTGACCGAAACGAAGGGCTGCCGCGAGCGGCGGCTGAAGCGGTGCAGGTTGCGCGCGAGCACCTCCTTGCCGGTGCCGCTGTCGCCGGTGATGAGTACGGTCACGTCGGATCCGGCCAGTGTCAGCACCAGGTCGCGCAGGCGTTCGGCGGCGAGCGATTCGCCGACGATGGGCGGGTCGAAACGATGTGGGGCGTCGTTCACGGTGCCATTCCGGATTGCAGTTCAGCGTGGCCGCGCCGGCCGGAGCGTGCCCGCGGCGGCAACTGACAGCGCAAGGCGGGTGCCACCACGCGCCCGCGCGCACAACGTCAACCCCGAAGCGAAGTTCGAGTGCGGCCCGGGAGCTGTGGCCGCACGCAGGGCGGGTTTGCACGCGGCGCGGGCGGTGGCCACGCCGCGGCGGTTAGCGCGCTGCACGCACGCAAGTTGGGCCGGATAGACGGGAGGTGAAGGCGTGTCGGCGGATCGACACGCCGGATCCTACGGCGCGGGTGCTTCGTCGAGCACGCCGTAGCCGGTGGGTGTGAACGGCGTTGACTTCTTCGGGCGTCCGGGCGCGTCGGTGTCCGCACGTGCGCCCACGATCCAGATGCGCGCGCCTTCGTACTCGCGGATCGCGCCGGTGAGGTCACCGCGGATCCAGTAGCGCTTGCCGTCCTTGGCGACGAGCACACACTGGTTGTCTTCGAGGGCGAGGATCCCCACGATGGGAACCTCGCCGGTGGGCAGCGGCAGGAGCTGGTAGCCCGTGGCGTCGATGCGCGGCGAACCAGGCACGAGCGGCGCCAGCATGGTGCCGTCCAGGGTGACGCGCATTTCCAGCAGCCCGCGCAGCTCGGTCATGAGCGCGTCGTCCCGGCTGTCGATGGTGAGTACCGTCTCGTCGCCGGTCTCCAGCACCAGGCTCGCAAACGGCGTGCTGCCCCGCAGCGACAGGACCCCGTCCACACTCACCCGCTGTCCCTCCTCGATGCCGCTGAAGTCACCGGCGACCTTCACCCGCCCGCCCCCGCAACCATCACAGGCCGCAACCACGAGCAGCGAGGCCAGCACCACACCCGGAACGTGATTCTTCAAAAGAGGTTTCCTCCGCGCAAGCGTCACTGAACTCGCACGATCACGTTGCGCAGGCGCGCATTGCCGATTTCATCCGTGAACGTGAAACGCGATTCTGTGTTGAGCGCACCCGTGAACATGTAGAAATCACCGGAACTCTTGCGGATGTCACCGGCCACCAGACCCCCGCCGGCGGCGCGCAGCGGTGTCACCAGTGTGCCGAAGTCCGCGAGATCGATGGACGTGTAATTGAAACGCGGGTCCGCGGTGACGCCGCGATCACTCAGATAGAGCGCGGCCAGGAACTCGGCCACGAGGTCATAGAAGTCCCGCCCGGTCACCTCCTGCACGCAGGCGCGTCCGGCGCAGCGGCTCTGCACGATCTCCTTGAGGATGTCGGTGCCGTAGCGATCGGCCATCAGGCGCAGGAACAGGTAGATCCCCCCGCGCTGCGAAAGCGGTGCGGTGTTGTGCTCCAGCGAGATAGCACCGGGGTTGCCCATGTAGATCGCGGTCCGCTTCTGGTTGTCGACATCGAGACTATTGAGGTCCTCGGCCATGTGCGCCATGCCCTCCTCCAGCCAGGTCGTCTGCGTGACGCCACCCTCGTTGAAGATACGGTGCGAGAAGCTGATCATGTGTTCGTGCTCATGCGCGGTGGTGGAGATGTTGGTATCCAGCGTGAATTGCACCGGGAACGTGTTCCCCCACTGTGCCGCGGGATCGGCGGCGAGCAGATAGAATATCTCGGCCTCGTTGCTGATACCCGAGGGTATGGCGGGCGGTGAGTACAGATCCACCGACAGGAAAAATCCCGCAATGAAGCCCCCGGACCCGCCCGGTGTCAGCCGGTTGACCACCGGCGTGCTCAGGATGATCGCCTTGCCGTTGCCGTCGACATCGGAATAGCCCCCGAAGTACTGCACGTTGGTGGCTTCGATGCCGTTGTCGAACGCTTCACCGATGGTGCGGTAGTGGGATCCGTCGAAGTTGCCGGTGGCAAGGGTGTCCACGTCGGAATAGACGAGGCACCTGGCGCCGTCGTAGCGCAGTTCCGCGGTGACGCGCTGGAAGCTCGCCGGGTTGGTGACGCTGCCGGTGGTGGTCTTGAGCACATAGAATTGACGGGTCACCTGCGGCGCCTGTGGGGTCGCCGGCGCGGACCGGCGGGTGGGCCGCGGCGGCACACCCCGGCCGTCGACCAGCTCCCGTGTCTGCTCCCAGCGCCACGCCTCGAACGCCTCCTGCAGACCCACCCCCGTGGCCTCGGCGGCACGCAGCGCCGCCGCCGCCGTTTGCGTGGCCGCCACCGGGACCGCGGTCTCGCTGTCGATGGCATAGCCCACTTCTGACGTGTAGGGAAGACCCGCATTGGTGGCGTGCGGGACCACCAGGTAGCGCGTGGTCGCGGTGGGATTGGGCAACGCGAGCACGTTGTTCGCGCCCAGTCCCCCGAACACGAAGAAGTCACCGATGCCGCGGCGCACCTCCACCGAGGGACCGGCGGACGATCCGCCCGCGTGGGAAACCCTGACGGGTCCGGTGGTGGCATCCTGGTCGACGATAACCGAGAGCGACGTCGAGCTGCCGGCGAACGGCTTGGACGTGCCCAGCGGATTGGTGAAGGTCACCGTGTTGGAACTCGCCGGCGACACGAAGTTGGATCCGGTGATCACCAGCGTGTCGCCGGGCGACACGACGGTCTCGCTGACCCCGCCCACCGTGGGCGGCGCGGGCGGCGGCGGCCCGGTTGGATCGTCATCCTCGGAACAGCCGAAGGTGAGCACGGCACAGAGGGCGGTGACGGCGAGCAGTGCGGGAGGCAGGAATCGTCGGTTCATGTTCAGGCGCGTCTCCACTCGCGCGAGCGAAACGGCACCAGGTGCCGTCTTCTGTAATTCGGGGCCGATCCGGTCGTTCAACGTTAGCGCAAGGCCCGCGCGTCCGCAAGCCAGATTCGGCCCCGGGCACGCTCCTTGCACAAAATACCCTGTTCAGTCCATTTGTTCCCGATGGTGTCCGGTACGGCCATGAAGACCAAGCACGACGCATTCGACCTTCTCATAATCGATTCCAACGACTGGGATGCGGAGCACGTCCGCGCCAGCCTGCGGGGGCTTTCCCGGCCGGTCCGCTTCGTCGGCGCCAGCGACCTAGACCGCCCCGACGCGCACGTGGACATCGTGATCCTCGGTTTCAGCGACGACGTCTCGCTCAATACCTCGCGGTCCACCCTGGAGAAGGCACGCCGCGTGTCGCCGGGCGCGCAGATCATCCTGTGCGTCCCGCCCGACCTGCCCAACCTGGACCAGAAGGTGCTGCAGATTCGCGCGCGCGCGTTCGTGTTCAAGCCCATCGACGACGAACCCTTCCACGAGTTGATCGAGCAGATCCTCTCGCAGATGCACCTGCGCCGCGAGCGCCAGGAACATGCGCGCAGCACGCGCCGCTCCACCAAAGTCGACGAAATTGTCGGTGAGAGCGAGCCCATCCGCCACGTGCTCGAACTGATCGACCGCGTCGCCGAGAGCACCACCACCTCGGTGCTGCTGCAGGGCGAGTCCGGCGTTGGCAAGAGCCTGTTCGCGCACACCATCCACGAGCGTTCGCGCACCTCGGAAGGGCCCTTCATCGAAATCAACTGCGCGGCCATTCCCGCCACGCTGATCGAGAGCGAACTGTTCGGTTACGAACCGGGCGCCTTCACGGATGCGCGCGGACAGAAGACCGGCCTCATCGAGCTCGCCGACGGCGGCTCCCTGTTTCTCGACGAAATCACCGAGATTCCACTGGTCACGCAGGTCAAGCTGCTGAAGTTCCTGGACTCGAAACGCTTCCGCCGCCTGGGCGGGGAACGCGAAATCGAAGTCGAGACGCGCGTCATCGCGGCCAGCAATCGCGACATCCACGGCGAGGTGGCGCGGGGCGCGTTCCGCGAGGACCTCTACTACCGGCTCAACGTGGTCGAGATCGTGGTGCCGCCGCTGCGCAAGCGCCCCGGCGACATTGCGGCCATCACCCGTCACTATCTGGGCGCCTTCAAGAAGAAGTTCGGACGGCCCAACCTGGACATCTCGCCAGCGGCGGCGGCGCTGATCCGCGAGTACCCCTGGCCCGGAAACGTGCGCGAACTGGTGAACGTGCTGGAACGCGCCGTACTCTTGTGCAAGTCCGACACCGTCGAGCCCGAGCACCTGCCCATCGAACGGCCCGCCGCGGCCCCGCAGCCCGTGGGGGTACGGCGCAACAGCGGGCGCATCGAGATCGACCTGCCCCCCGGTGCCATCACGCTGGATCAACTGGAAAGGGCGTTCATCGAGGCAACCCTCAAGCGCACGCGCGGCAACGTGTCGCGGGCGGCCGAGCTGATGGGAATCAGCCGCGGCGCGCTACGCAACAAGCTCACCCGCTACCGCATCGACCCCCGCGCCTTCAGCCGCCCCGCCTACGCGCTCGCCGACCAGGATTGATGCCGGGCGGGCGATCCGCTAGCATGGGTCGCCATGAGCAACTCCCAACCCATCGCCGTGCGCGCCGCGCGCATGGACGACGCAGAACGAATCGCGGAGTACAACCGTCTGCTGGCGCTTGAATCGGAAGACAAGGTGCTGGACCTGAACACGCTCAGCGCCGGTGTGCGGCGCGGCCTGTCCCACCCCGAACTGTGCCGCTACTTCATCGCCACCGCGGGCGGCACGCCGGTGGGCACCACCATGGTGACCTTCGAACTCACCGACTGGCGCGACGGCGTGCTGTGGTGGCTGCAGAGTGTCTACGTGGAACCGGCGTTTCGCCGCCACGGCGTGTTCCGCGCCATCTACGCCTTCATCGAAGCGGAGGCGCGCCGCCAGGGCGAGGTGCGCGGCCTGCGCCTCTACGTGCACCGCACCAACCAGCGCGCCATGCGCACCTACGAGAACGTGGGCATGCGCAAGGCGGACTATGACCTCTACGAGCACGACTGGTCCGGCGCCGTCCGCCACGCCGATGGCCGCTAGGCGCGGCGCGGTTCGCCTGCTGCTCCTCCTCGCGGGGTTCACCCTGCTGGCGGGCGCGGCCCTGCACAACCCGTGGACGGTACGGCTCGCGGTGCGCGCCGCCAGTGCGCTGGTGCACCGAACGGTCGCCGTTCCCGACAGCGCGCTCATCCATCGCGCACAACTCGCCTACCTCGTCGCGGGCGTCGTCGTCCTGCTGGCCGCGTATCTCATCGGCCGCCTTCCCCCGCTCGACCGCTTCTTCCGCCGCCCGCTGGTGGAGAAGATCATGCTGGCACTGGTGGTGCTGCTGCTCCCCCTGGTGTGGCTCGAGGTCGGGCTGCGCCCCTTCGTCCCGCCGCAGGAGAAAACCACCACGCTGTTCCTGCGCGACGACGCGCTGGGCTGGAAACTGCGGCCGAACGCGGTGGACCAGTGGGGCGGCGTGGAGGTGCATGTGAACGCGCGCGGCTTTCGCGGGCCGGTGGTTCCCTACGAGCGCGCCGGAAACGCGCGCCGCATTCTGTACCTCGGAGATTCGGTGACCTTCGGCTACCGCGTCGCGCGCTGGGAGGACACGTGGCCCTTTGTCCTCGCGGATTCCCTCCGCGCGCGCGATTCGATTCCGGTGGAGACGGTCAACCTGGCGGTGGAGGGATACTCGCAGTGGCAGGAACTCCTGCTGCTCGCCGGCGAGGGCGAAAAGTACGCGCCCGACCTGGTGGTGGTGGGGTTCGTCCTCAACGACGTGACCGAGATGTTTCACCTGGCGCGTTTTGGCGGTTCCGACGAGAGCTTCCAGCTGCGGCAGTCCTACTCCTCGCCCTTGCAGAAGCTGCTGGCAAAGAGCGCGCTGGTCTATGAACTGCAGAACGTGATCCGCGAGGTCAAGGCGCGGCGCGCGCTGGGCGAGGACCTGCGCCTGGGTGCGATCCGGCAGGAACAGCTGGAGGTGGAGTCGCTGATGCGTTCGCCGGAGGCGCCCGCCGTGCGCACCGCGTGGGACATCGCGCTGGCCGACCTGCAGCGCATCGCCGGCTGGTGCGAGGCGCGCGACGTCCCGGTGCTGGTGGTGGTGTTTCCTTTTACGGTGCAACTGGAGGACCCGGAAGGACTGGGCGCGCCGCAGAAGGTGATCGACGGATACACGCGCGCGCGCGGGATTCCCGCCCTCGACCTGCTCCCGCTGCTGGTGGACTACTCGCGCGACACCGGCGCCGCGCCGACGGACATCTTCCTCGACCACGACCACCTCTCCGAGACCGGCCACCGCGTGGTGGCAGGCCTGGTCGCGAAGCCAGTTGCGGAACTGCTCGCGAACCCCTGATTCCGAATCTCTAGAACGAGAACCCGACGACCACGTAGTAGCGCCACTGCGGGTCGTAGTAGACCGGGGCGACGGCCGCGATGGGGTTCACGTACACGGCGGGGTCGATGGCATACGCGGCCGCGAAGTTCACCGTGGTGGGATAGGAATAGAACGACCCCATGTTGAGCCGCAGCTCTCCGCCCACGTTGCTGTAGTAGTTGCGGTCGAGGGTGGGGTCGTCGGTGGGCAGGTTGCCGTCGTTCCACGCGCTCGCGGCCTCGTAGAAGATGCCGCCGTACAGGTCCTTGATGGTGAGCCAGGACGCCTGGCGGTTGATCTTGCGCCAGATGGGAAAACGGTAGGTTACGCTGGCCAGCGCGCCCTTGCGCCCGCCGATGGCGTAGTAGGTGTAGCCGCGCAGGCGGTCCATGCCGCCCATGTAGACCCAGAAGAAGTCGTCCACCGGTTTGTCGATCAGCGACGCCATCAGGCGGACCTGCAGCGTATGCCGCCAGCCCGGGAGCGCCAGGTACTCCCGCCAATCGACGGTGTACTGGCCAAATTGATAGCGCGTGAACTTGGGATTCACCCCGTAATCGAACTCGCCGCTCACGAACAGGTCATCGTTGGCGAACATCGCGTCGACGATGATCTCACGGCCGCCGCGGGGGTTGATGTCGCTGTCCACCGCGCGCGTGATCGACTTGTAGTACCAGTTGAAATGCGCCTCGTTGCCCACGAAGTACTTCCAGCCCACCGGCTGTTCCGGAATGGGGGTGACGCCCTGGTCGTTGAGCGGCACGTACTCCGGGGTGAGGAACACGTTGTACTCGCTGTGATTCCACCACACGCGCATCTCGTTGCGCCGGGTGCGGCTGTAGCGGTCTTCGAACTCGAAGCGCAGGCCCAGGTCGCCGGACCAGACATCGTAGCGGTAGTCGATATAATAGTAGCGATCGAGCTCCTCGATGGGAAACTGGTCGGCGTACTTCTGGCGCACGCGGTAGTACGACATGTAGAAGACCGGAAACAGCTTGCGCAGTTCGAAATCGATCACCGCGTCGAACTCTCCATCCGCCCCGTACGATCCCCCGAAGAAGAGGCTCTGGCGCTCCAAGATCTCGTTGTTGGAAACGAACAGTCCCGCGCGCGGCTTGTTGTTCCACAGCACGAAGCGCGGGTAGAACTGGAATCCGGTGTAGTCCCACTTGTAGGGCGTGCTCTCGTAGGTCTGCTGCAGCGGTGATCCCGGCTGCGCCGCGCCGGAGACGTCCGCCAGCGCGCCGCTCGACGCCAGCTGCACGCCGTCGCCCACCGGACGGTACCGGCCCGACAGGCTGCCCTTGAGATCCTGACACTCCTCGAACTCGCCGGCCGCGCGCTCGGCATACACCGTCTCCGGCATTTCCGCCACCGGTGCCTGCGACCCGCCCAGCAGCCGGAGGTGGTAACCGGCGCCGGAGTACCCCGAGTAGGCCACCGCCCCGTCCGAAGACGCGATGTCGGGCATGAACGCCCCGCCCGCCACGTTGGACAGCTGTGCGATCTCCCCGCTGGCCAGGTCCATGCGGTAGATGTTGAAGATGCCGGTGCGGTCCGACGAAAACACGAAGCCGTCGCCGTCCGCGGTCCAGCGCGCGTCGCGCTCGTCGTTGATGGTGCGCAGTTCGTAACGGAAATCACTGCCGTCGGCCGCGATCGACGCGATGTCGCGCGTTCCCTCGGTGAATATCCCGAACAGGATGCGCGAACCGTCCGGCGAGTACTGCGGCGCATACAACTGAAGCCCGCCCTCGCCGCCGTAGATGACACGCATGCCGGAACCGTCGGCGTTCATAACGGCCATGCGGTGGCTTCCGTCGGCGTTCAGTACGCACACGATCTGCCCGCCGTCGGGCGACCACTGCGGCTCGGCGGCGCGCGCCTTGCGGGTGATGCGCGTCTCTTTCTTTGTGGCCAGGTCATACACGAACAGGTCACTCAGGCGCGCCCCGTACGAGTCCGCGCGTTCGTGCTTGGCGTACGCCAGCCGGCCGCCGTCGGACGAGAACACCGGCCGCGACGAGACCCCGCCCTCGATGCGGTCGAGCTCCTTGCCGTCGCGCCCGGTGATGTACAGGCTGGTCGCGGCGTAGTCGCTGCCCTTGTTGCACAGAAATGCAATGCGCGCGCCGTCCGGGCTGAACGTCGGCGCGACGGTCATGAAGCCGTCGTCGCACACCACGTCACCCGCGCGCAGGTCGGGCTTCACCGGCGCGAGTTGCCGGTCGTAGCGGGCGCTGAGCGACGCCACCCAGTCCCGGTAGATGTCCCTGCCGCCCTTGCCGGTGACGTCCTTCATGGCGCCGTCCATGGTGAGCCGGTAGAACTTCCCCAGGCGCTCGTTGATCCTGTCGATCGACTCGGGGCCGTAGGTGGCGGCGATGTAGCGCACCAGGCCGTAGCCGTGGTCGTAGACCTGCTCGTTGCCGAGCCCGCGATGCCCCAGAAACCCCATGTCGTCGTAGGTCAGCATTCGGTCCTCGGTGACCGCCATGCGCAGGATCATGTCGCGGTGCGTGTCCCAGCAGTCATAGCGCCTGCCGGGCGACTGGTACTGCGCCACTCCCTCGGCCCACCACGCCGGTACCACCGTGCCGGTGATGGGATACGAGATGATCAAGTCGGGATAGCCGGTGATCACGTCGGGGCGCTTCTCGGTCTCGAAACCGACGGCCTGGAAGTACAACGCGGGAATGCGCAACGGCATCTTCATGGATGCCTGGATGGCGACGATGTGGGTGAACTCGTGGGTGACGACGTTCTGGATCCAGTCGGTCGTTCCCCGCAGGCCGAACTCCAGGTTGGTGGCCCAGATCTCGATCTTGTTGTCGTAGTAGTAGGCGGCGCCGTTGGCGTAGTCCTCGGTGTCGAGGATCACGAAGTGACAGCGCTTGGGCTCGTACTCGTACACCCCGGTGATGAAGGGGTAGATCTCCTCGGCAACCCGCGCGACTTCCTGCGCAGTCCACTCCGCGCCTGCATGGTAGTGGACGTCGAAGTGCTCGGTGGAAAGCGTGCGCCAGTCGAGGCCGGGGTTGGGTACCGACCACGCCGTGTCCACGGCATAGGGCACCGGCGCGAGCGCTCCAAGGAGGATCACGCCGCAGATGAAGAGTCTTCGTGCGTGCATGTAGTACCGCTGGTAAACGACAGGGGGGTCTGACGATCAGAGGAACGATTTGTTCCGTAATAATTTAGCGCGAATTCCGGCCGGAGTCAATCGCGCTCTCGCGCGGGAGGATCACAACAGCCGCGGCGCGTCGGGGATGCGGGTGGTGGCGCGCGGCACCCCGCGGGCAAAGAGCGACCGCTCGAGCTCGATCAGATGCACGGCGCCGGACGCGATATCCGCCTGCAGCGCCTCGACAACCTCGTCCTTGGCGGTCACGTAGATCACCTGCCAGCCACGCCCCACCAGATTGCGCAGCATCTTCATCAGCGAGCGCATGCGCTCCCGGTCGGCTTTCAGGAATGGATCATCCAGAATGAAGAAACCCTTCGTATCCGGAAGCATCCGCTCCGCGATGCTGGCCCGGATGGCCACGTAAAGCTGGTCGAACGCGCCCCCCGACAGCGCCCGTGCGGGCAGCCGCTTGCCGTCCGCCAGCTCCACCACGATCTCGCCGTCCTCCAGGTGCACCGCCCGGTAGCGCCCGCCGGTGATGTCGCGGAACCAGCGCGACACCAGCGTTCCCTCCCCGAACAGCTCACCCACCTTCTCGTCCTCTTCGGCCTCGATCTCCTGCACGATGCGGATGGCTTCCTTGGCCAGCCGCGCGTCGCGCTGCACGGACTCGCAGAACTCCAGCAGGTGCAGCCGTGCCGTTTCCAGTTCGCGGGCGGTGCGGCAGTTCACCGGCGGCTCCAGCACGCCGAGGTCCGCAATGCGGACCTTGATGGCGTCCAGGTCCCGGCGGGTCTTCTCCAGACGCTGCCGAAGCGCACGCTCGTCGTCGGTGATGCGCACGAGCTCCGCCTCGGCCCGGGCCACCGCGTCGGGATCCGCCTCGGTCACTTCGGCGGGCAACGCCTCCAGGCCTCGCATCGCTTCCGCCTCGCAAACCCGCAGGAATCCGTCCCGGTCCGCGGCGCGCAGCGCGGCGGGAATCCAGCCGCGCAACAGGGTGAGACGGGCGCCGATCCCGTTCTCCAGCCCGCGCCGCTTCTCCACCGCCACCTCCAGCAGTTCCACCGTCTCGAATCCGCTGGCCGCGCGCAGCGACTCCAGCGCCGCGTGGGTGGTGGCGATGCCCGCGCGCCGGTCCGCCTCGTTGCGCTCGATCGCGGCGACGTCCGACTCGCGCTGGCGTACCTGCACCTCGGCGTCGCGCGCCCGCTCCACCGCCTGCGCGGCATCGCGTTCCAGCGCGTCGATGGCCTCTTCCACCCCGGCCACCGAACCCGCCGCGAGCCCCAGTCGCGCCGCCACCGCCAGCAACTCCGCTTCTCTGCGCACCAGCCCCGCGCGCGTCCGGGAACCGCGCACCAGCAGCGCCCCGCACCACCCCGCGGCGGCGACACACGCCACCGCCGCCCCCACCGCGATGGGGGATTGGAAGAGCAGCGCGAACACGACCGCCGCGACGCCGAGAACACTCGACACCACCGTCACCGCCACCAGCGCGCGGGTTGCGTGTTCGGCATGCTCGCGGTCGCGGCGCTCCAGTTGCCAGGCTTCCAGCAGAGGGCGCAACTCACCCTGCGCGCGGTCGCGAAGCGCCTCCGCCCCCGCCGCCGCCGCGCGCATCGACTCCCACGCCGACATCGCCTCGTCGCGCGCGGCGCGCACCTCCTCACCGCGGGCAACCGCATCGGCGAGATCCTTCTCCAGCAACTCGCGCTTGACCAGCAGGCCGCGCCAAGCCGCCAGCTGCGCGTCATCCGCGTTGGCCAGTGTCGCCAACGTGGCCAGATCCGCGCGCGTCTCTTCCACCGCCCGCCGTGCATTCTCCAGACGCGTGCGCGTTTCCGCGGCGCGTAGCGTGCGCAGTTCCCCTTCGCAGCGTTCGCGCACCTCCGCAAGTTCCGCCAGGCGGCGTGAGGACACGTCGAATCCGTCCCGTTCCAGCGCGCCGCCCAGCTCGACCATGCGGTCGATCAGCCGCTCGGCGGCCGTCACCTGCTCGCCGATGCGCTTCTGATCGCGGTCCTTGCGGACGGTGAGTGGACTGTCCGGGCTTGCGCTGCGCAGGCGCCCGATGCGCTTGAGCGCATCCTTGAGACGGTCGATGGCGGTGGACGACGTGCCACACAGGCGCTCGCTCACCCGGCCGTAGTACGCCTCCTCGTCGTTGAGCGCGAGGTCGCTGTCGCGGATGAGGAACACGTTGCGGAAGTCCTCCGGCGATATCGCCACCGGCGCAACATCCGCCAGCGATTCCTCCGCACCGATCTTGGTCTCGCCCGCGTGGGTGGTCACCACCACGAAACCTTCCGGGCGTTCGTCCACGCGCGTGAGGTTTCCGAACAACTTGTAGTGCGAGCGCTTGAGGCCGTCCTTGAACAACATGCGCACCAGCGCGTCGATGAGCAACGTCTTGCCGCGTTCGTTGGGTCCGTGGATCACCGTGAACGGGGCGAGGGTCTCGTCGAGCGGCTGCAGGGGGCCGTAGCGGCTGATGCAAACCCGCTTAACGTGCATCCGGCACCTCCATCATGGCGCGAATGGTCATCTCGCGCACCAGCGCGCGATCGTCTTCCCCCAGCGCGGTGCGTTCGAGGCGCGCGTCGAAACGCTTGAAGAGATCGCCGGCGATGATGGCGCCGACATCGTTGCAGGACCCCGTCTCCACCGATTCGCACGGGAAGCGCGCACACAGTTCCTTGAGTGCGGCCTGGAACTCCACCTCTGTCATCCCTACCTGCGACAGATCCACGAAACCGCGCACCGTCACCAGCGCGCGCGCGTGCATGTCGAGCGTGGAGAGACGCTTCTCGATGCGCACCAGGGGATGCTCACCCTCGGAAGGCGCGAGACGGATATCTACCTCCTCGAAATGGTGGGTGTTGAGCACGTGCGCCACCGGCGCCGCGCCGGGGTCCAGCAGTGTCACGTGACGGCGCCCGGTCTCGCGCCGGGTGATCGCCACCGGCGAACCGGAATAGACGAAGTAGCCGTCGCCGCAGGCGCGCACGTCGTGGTTCTTGTGGAAGTGCCCCGCCAGCACGTAGTCGAAACCGAGGCTGGCAATATCGGCGATACGCGCCGGCATGTACTCGCGGTCGTCCTCGTCGCCGAAGGCACCGCCCCCCGGCGAGAAATCGAGCAACTCGCCGTGGTAGAGGAGCACGTTGGTGCCGTCGGCGCGCTGGCGCGACGCCGCGCGCAGGCGCGCGAGGGTTCCGTCGATGCTCACATCCTCGTAGGGGAGCCCGACGAAACGGATCCCGCCGACATCCGCCACCGTGTCGTGACCGGCGAGAACGCGCACGTTGTCGCCAAAAAAATCTCCGGCGCGGATACCGCGCGCGTCGTGGTTGCCGGGGATGATGACGACGGTGCCGGGAAAGCGCTCCAGAGCGCGGCGCAGGTTGGTCTTGAGCGCGGGCGCGTCCACGTCGCGGTCGAACAGGTCGCCCGCAATCGCCACCACCCCGGCGCCGGCATCGGCCGCCACGGCGAGCACCGCATCCAGCGCCTTCCAGCGCTCCTCGCGTTCGCCGCGCAGGTGCACGTCTGCCGTGTGGACGATTCGCATCGCGAGCATTATAGCCCAGGAGCCCGTCCGCGGCGGGGCGTTTTCCGCCCCGGGCGGGGCTAGGCGCCGCGCTTGCGGGCCACCCGCTTGCCGGGGGCGAAGTAGTCGCGCAGGAAGTCCGCGAACTCTCCCGCGGCACGCGGCAGGGTGCGGTTCTTGCGCAGGTACAGCGTCACATCCTGGCTCATCACCAGCGGGGGGACGTCGAGGCGCGCCAGGACGCCGCGGCGGATGTCGGCGGCCACCGCGGTTTCGGGAAGGAACCCCAGGCCCATGCCGGCGATGACCATCTGCTTGATGGTGGCGGCGTTGGATGACTCCACCGAGTACTCGATCTTGAGCGACATGCGACGGAACAGCGCGTCGATCATGGATCGTGTGTGCATGCCCTCGCTGTATCCCACGAAGGGATAGGCCTCGAGGTCCCGCGGCACCGGCCGCGCGGCGCTGACCAGCGGATGGTCGGGGGGCGCCACCAGGAACATCTTGTTGCGCGTCAACGGGACCCCGGTGAGGTCGGGGTAGGCGCGCTCCCAGGGCACCACCACCATGTCCGCCTTGCCCTGGTAGAGCTGGTCCATGGCGCGCTCGGATTCGCGGAAGTCCAGGCGGATACGAACCTCGGGCGCGTGGGCCCGGAACGCCGTCAGCAGGTCGGGCAGGACGTAAATCCCGATGCTGTTCACGGTACAGACGGTCACCGAGGCCGACACCACCGGCTCGGTCTTCTGGAAGTCGGCCACCAGGCGGTCCACCTCCGCGAATACGCGCTCCGCCACCTCGTAGGCCCGCTGGCCGGCGTCGGTGAGCACCACGCCGTTACGCCGCCGGTCGAACAGCGTCCCGCCCAGCGCGTTCTCCAGCGCCCGCACCTGAACACTCAGGGCGGACTGGGAAACGAGGAGTTCACGCGCGGCCCGCGTGAAGCTGCCGCGCCGGGCCACTTCGAAGAAGTAGTGGAGATGGTTGAGGTTGATGGTAGCCATAGCTTTTATAGATAATTACAATATACATTTTCTATTTTACGAATAGCAAGCCCCCTCCTATATTGGTTCTCGAAGCCGGTACCGACGGGTAGGACATGCGGCAACCGTTCGGATACCAATGGGTTGAGGCGGACGGTATCGGCTTCACAGAATTGATCCGCAAAGCCAACAGGAAGAGGAAACGGCGCGAGTCCCTAGTCCAATCCCCCAAGATCGCGCCTTCTTCGGTCCCCACCAGAGGAAGGCGGCGGGCCCTTAAAAGCACGCTGCCTTCCGACCCTTTTATCGATGTTCATATCGCGGGCTCCCCCCACCGGGAGCCCGCATCATTTCCGGCAAGCGGTGAGGCCGGAATGGGTTCCGACTCCATAACGTCAGAAGCGATTAAGGGTTTACTCGCCGTGGCCGCGGGTCGTAGAGTCTGCCAAAGGGCCAGCCTCACCCTGCCGGAGGCAGCCGGGCCCAGTGCTTCCCAAGAAACAACATGCGACCTGTTCTCGCCTTGCTATCCATCCCGGTGCTCTGCCTGGCCCTCGTGGCCGCGGCGCGCACCCAGGGGGATTCCACGGCCGTTGCCCGGCCGGATGCGATTCCCCCGGTGCAGGGCATGGTCTTCGTGCCGGCCGGCGAATTTCTGATGGGCAGCACGGCCGACGACGTCCTCAAGTGGGCGGACGTCGACGAATTCCCCCAGCGGCGGGTGTGGGTGGACGATTTCTACATCGACGTCCACGAGGTCACCAACGCGCAGTACAAGGTGTTCCTGGACTCCACCGACACCGAGGCCCCGTCGCGCTGGATCGACCGCAAGTACGGCATCGGCGAGGACGGTTTCCCGGTGGTGTCGATCACCTGGGAGGAGGCGGTTGCGTACGCGAAGTTCGTGGGCAAGCGGCTGCCCACGGAGGCCGAGTGGGAGAAGGCCGCACGCGGGACGGACGGGCGCACGTACCCCTGGGGCGAGGGCTTCAACCGCACCCACGCCAACAACGGTGAGCACCCGCTGCAGATCATGCACTACCCCACCGGGGTGAGCCCCTACGGGTGCTGGGACATGGCCGGGAACGTGGCGGAGTGGGTGGATGGCGACTACGAGGCGTATCCGCGCGGACCGGACGACCAGCTCCCCAAGGGTGTCCCCGACCGCCGCGAGGTGTTCAGCACCGAGCGCCGCGTCTACCGCGGGGGCTCGTGGAACACCTTTCAGAAGTACCTGCGCTGCGCCAACCGCGAGAGCACCCAGCAGGGCAAGCGCTGGCTGTACGTGGGCTTCCGCTGCGCGATGGACCCGCCCTGGCACAACGCCGTCGACGACACATCCCCCCGACAGTAGAGACTTCCGGGCGGGCGCGAGGCCGGTCCGACGCGATTTCCGCAGCGCGATTTCAAATGTCTCGCGCGAGGACCATGAGCGGAGGAGCGGTCTCGTGCCCGCCCCAGTCTATCCAGGTCAGCGGGGCGCGCGCAGCTTCTGCAGCAGGTCGCGGACGGGGGTGTTGGCGGGGTCGAGGGCGAGGGCGCTTTCCAGCGCTGTGATTGCTCCCTGCGTGTCGCCACGCGACATTCTTGCCAGCCCCAGGTCGATCCAGGCGCGCAGGTACCCCGGCGATTCCATGGTGAGGCGCTCGAGTTCGGCGATGGCGCGGTCGAACGCTTCCGGCGTATGCCGTTCGCCCGCAAACGTCATCGGGTGGTAGGAACGGTAGGCGTGCGTGCCCAGCCAGGTCGAGTCCGCCGCGGCGCGCGACACGTACACGAACGCCTGCTCGTCCATGTGCACCAGGTCCCAGGTGTCGTGCCACACGATGAGCGACTTGTGCACGTTGTGCATGCCGGCGTCGGCGCGCTCCGGCGCGGGGATGATGAACGAATCCACCCCGTACTTCCCGATCACGCCGCGCAGCGCGGGCGCGTTGGTCTGCCCGCGCAGGAAGTCCTCGTACACGCCGGCATCGAAGTTGCGCCCGTCGATGAACGTCTGCCGCTCGCCATACAGACGCCACAGCATGTACGACCCGTAGCCGATGGTGTGATAGGGCCGGTGCGCGACGTTCTCGTCGACCACGAAGGCAAGTGCTCGTTGCGGCAACAGGTCGGGCGCCGGCTTCGCAACCAGCAGCCCGCGCGCGAGCACAATCAGCAGCAGCGTCGTCACCAGGCCGATCATCCGCCACGTCGCCGCCGGCAGCCGCCGCACGGCAAACCCCGTCACCAGCGACGAACGCACCAGCATCACCGACGCCATCACCGCGGTGACCAGGCCGAATTCCACCCGAAACCGGTGCGACTGCAGCGAGAGCCACGCGGTGGCGGCGATCATGAACAGCGGCGCGAGCGGCACGCGCGGCAGGCTGGCGAGCAGCGCCAGCGCCGCGACCCCCAGCAGAATCTCGTACCAGGGATGAAAACCGGCGCCGGCGATGGCCGCATCGAACGGCGACTTCCACTCCAGGGTGAAGCGCGAGATCAACTCGTGCTGGCTCGTATCGAACGGCTGGATGAGAAACGCACGCGGGTTGGGGTTGACGACGCACACCAGCAGCATCGCCCCCACCAGCAGGGCCGCGCGGCGGTAATCGTGGCGGTGCAGCGGCCGCGCAAACGGCAGCCGGCCGGCCAGCCACTCGCCCGCGAAGAAGATGGCCGCCAGCGCCGGACCGAGCAGGAAGCTGGAGTGAAACTGCACCCACGCCAGCTGCACCAGCAGCGGCAACACGAAGAACGCGCGGCCGCGGCGTTCATGCGCGGTGAGCAGGAACACGAGCAGCCAGGCCAGAAAGACATACTCGAACAGCTGACCGCGGTCGGTGAAGCGTCCGTGCGCGGTCACCAGCGCCACCACCACCAGCGGGGCAGCCATGGCCCACGCCACACCCCCGGCGCGCAGCGCGCGAAACACGAGCGCCGCAATTGCCCCCGCCATCGCCACCCGCAGCACACCGATGGCGGTCATGCCCCCGAGCTGGTGCAGACCGAAGTAGACCAGCGCGGACAACCAGCTCTGCGGCGACCACGCCGCGCCGGGAACGGTGAAAGTGAACGGGTCAGCGTAGATGTAGGCGTGGGTGTCCGCCATGCGGCGTCCCACCGCCATCAGCCACCACAGGTCGAGGTCGGGCGGCGGACTGGCAACGATGGCCATGGCGAACAACGTCGCCACGGCCGCCGTGATAGAATCGAGGGAGAATTTGCGCGGGCTGTTTGCGGTCATGGTGGATCGTGGAACCGCCGCCTCCGGTGCCGGCGGGCCTGTACGGCCGGGGACACGTGTCCCCTCCCGGTGTACCTGACGGGGCACCCGGGCAGGCCGGGCGCGCCCCGGGCGGCCCCCGCCGCCGCGCTGAACTGCTTTCAGCACATTATCTTACGCCGACGGGCGGCGCAACCCCCTTGTGCGGCATGCGCATTGCCAATTCAGGGTGACGGCGTGCCTCACCCGGCCGCCACCAAATTCGCAAAGCGCCCCGGTGCCGGAACACCGGCGAGGAAACCCTTGGAAGGAGTGGCTCCATGAAACGCACCCGGACATTCTTCAGCCTGCTCATGCTCACCATGCTTGTCGTGTGGGTGGCGGCGGGATGTGACAACGCCGCCGACACCGACACGGCCAACGACCTGTCGTCCCGGGTTCAGACCGAGAACCTCGACGATCCCTACGGAGGCTTCAACACCGCCGATGAGGCGCCCGCGTTCGACGAAGCGGGTCTCGCAGCCGATTACGGCCCGCTCGGCGACATGGAGGTGGACGACGACGTCGACACCACCCGCACCGATCATCGCCGGCAGCATCACTATCTGATGATCACGTGGGGCAACCTGCGCGCCGACTCGCTGATCGACTTTTCCACCGACTGGACCGGCGGCCTGTGCGCCGAGAACGCGGTGGTGGTGGTCAAGCGCCTCATTCGTTTCGATGCACACGACGAGTTGCTGCCGCGGACGACGCGCCAGTGCGTGGAGTGGATCTCCCACACCCGCCCGCACTACGACGGCATTCTGGTTGAATTGCTGCCCATGCGCTGCGACTCGGTCTCGCTGGCGACGGTCAACGACCGCCGTTGCGAGAAGCCCATCTCGGTGACGTTCAAGACGGGACCGCTGACGGTCACCATCGATGAGGAGGACCTGGCCAACCTGCACCGGGTGGTCACGGTGGACGACGCGGGCAACGCGGTTGCGTTCAACACCCTGATGCGCGCGCCGGGCGACTGTGCCGGCGGATTCCTGGCCGGCCAGTGGAAGCCGGTGGAGGACGAACGCATCGACGGCCGTTTCCGCGGCAAGTGGGTGAGCGAAAACGGCATGCACATGGGCTACCTGCGCGGCGTCTACGGTGTCAACGGCCGCAACGAGCACGTCTTCTTCGGCAAGTGGGTCACCGAGGGTGGCCGCTTCCAGGGCCTGCTCAAGGGCCACTACGGGATGCTCCCCGCGACCAGCGCGCGCCGGGCCGACGGCTGGTTCGAGGGCGTGTGGTACTCGCGCCAGCTGGACGTGGCGGGTGCCCTGGGTGGCTCGTGGTGCACCAGCGACGAGGTGGACGGCGGCTTCTTCCGCGGACGCTGGAAGGCGCGCTGCCGCTGACGAAACCCTGACGTTCAACGCCTGAACGCCAACACGAAAGCCCCCGCGGTCGCAGTGATCGCGGGGGCTTCGTGTTTTCAATGCAACGCGGATGCAACCGCGCAAGCGCACCCCCGGCCGGGCCGGTGTCAACCGAACACTCTTGCGTATGCGTTGCGCCCGGGTCCGCGGAGCCATACACTGAGAAGGTGCGATACCGGCCACCA
Organism: Candidatus Krumholzibacteriia bacterium; assembly: GCA_029865265.1. Classification (NCBI taxonomy): domain Bacteria; phylum Candidatus Krumholzibacteriota; class Candidatus Krumholzibacteriia; species Candidatus Krumholzibacteriia bacterium. The sequence goes on from JAOUHG010000006.1 coordinate 104,707, forward strand.
GCATGGGGATGGGCGATTGGGCCCGCGGTGGCGGGCCTGCTCATGGCCTCCGGGTGCGAGAGCGACCCGGTGGACGGGGCCGCGCCACTGAGCCGGTGCGACGACGGACTGCGCCGGGTGATCTTCCGGCTGGACACGGGCGCCGACGTGGTCCGCTGCGTCGAAATCGACACCGCGCTGGCGTCGTCCTCACCCGATTGCACGGTGATGGTGTGGACGGCACCGGCCAACCGCCGCCACGACGAGGGCCTGCGCTACGAAGTGAGCGCGCTGGACAGCACCACGCCCTGCGGCTCGGAGTTCTTCTTCGCGGTGGTGCAGAACTCGGCGGGGGGCTACACCTACTTCGACGGCCAGGTGCGACGCGGTTTCGACACCGGCAGCGGCCCCTTCGCCACCGGCGTCTACGAAGTCATCAACTACCAGCAGACCCTGGTGGGCATCGGCCACTTCGAGTTCTGGGAATAGGCGGCCGCCTTCGCGGTCATCACACCTGTTTCTGTTTCCAGCCGCCACGGCGGAAGAACCATATGGCCAGCAGCCCCAGCAGCGACTCCGAAATTACGATCGACCAGTATACCCCCGACGCGCCCACGTCCAGCACCATGGCCAGCAGGTAGGCCAGCGGAATTTCGATCAACCAGAAGCACACCAGGTTGAGACGGGTGGGGGTCACGGTGTCGCCGGCGCCGTTGAACGCCTGCACCATCACCATCCCCCACGCGTAGAAGAGATAGCCGTACGACACCGTGCGCAGGCACTCCGCACCCGCCGCCACCACGCCGGGCTCCGCGGTGAAGATACGCACCAGGGGCTGGTCGAGCAGAACGTAGCCCAGGCCCACCAGACCCAGCAGGGCCATGTTGGCCCAGCCCACCATCCACACCGAGCGTTCGGCCCGCTCCGGCTGTTGCGCGCCCAGGTTCTGCCCCACCAGTGTCGCCGCCGCGTTGCTCAACCCCCACGCGGGCATGAAGGTGAACATGATGATACGCACCGCGATGGTGTACCCGGCCAGCACCTCGCTGCCGAAGGTGGCCATGATGCGCACCAGTCCCACCCAGCTCGAGGTGGCAATGATCAGCTGACCGATTCCCCCCAGCGACACCCGCACCAGGCGCAGCATCACGGCGGCGTTCACGCGCACCTGGACGGCGAGGACACGGATATGTTTGGCGCCGCGCAACAGGATGAACAACTGCATGGCCACGCCGATGGCGCGGCCGATGTTGGTCGCGAGTGCGGCGCCCTCGATGCCCATCTGCGGCAGCGGGCCCCATCCGCGGATCAAGGCCGGATCCAGCACGATGTTGATGCCGTTGGCCACCCACAGCACCCGCATGGCGGTTGCGGCGTCGCCCGCGCCGCGAAAGATGGCGTTGCACACGAAGATCAGCATGATCACCACGTTGCCGCCCAGCATCCACACCGTGTAGCGGTACCCGTGCTCGATGCTCCACGCATCCGCTCCCATCAGCGCCAGCACTTTTTTCGCAAAGAAGAGTCCCACCAGCGCGATGGGGATGGAGGCAACCACGCCCACGATGACCGCCTGCACCGCCGTGTCCGCGGCCTCGCGCGGGTTCTTCTCCCCTACGCGGCGCGCCACCATCGCCGTGGTTCCCATGGCCAGTCCGATGGCAATGGCATAGACCAGCGTGATGATGGACTCGGTGATGCCCACCGTGGCCACCGCGGACGCGCCCAGAGACGCCACGAAGAACACGTCCACCACCGCAAAGACCGATTCGAGCGCCATCTCCAGGATCATGGGAATGGCGAGCAGCACCACGGCGCGGCGAATACTGCCGCGGGTGTAGTCCTGCTCGGTGCCACGTATGGCATCCAGCACGTCGCGCATCAATGAACGGAATCGGGACATGGGGGGGTAACGCTAGCAGATGGCCGAGTACAACGTCAAAGCGCCCGGCTTCGCGCATGCAGTCGGCGAAACCGGGCGCCTGTTGACGGGGCGCGTGGCGCGTGGACTCAGTCTGCCAGCGCCTCCGCCGGCTTGCGGATGCGCAGCAGCACCAGGAGCTTCAGGACCATGCGGCCCACCCAGTTGGTGCCGTCTTCGACCAGCGTGGTGGTGGTGGGCAGGAGGATCAGGGTGAGGAAGGTCGACAGCAGCAGCCCGCCCATGATGACCAGCGCCATCGAATAGTAATACACGCCGCCCAGCGACGGTTTCTGAACCACCATCGGAATGAGTGACACCAGGGTGGTGAAGGCGGTCATCATGATGGGGCGCAGGCGTTCGCGGCATCCGCGCAGCAACGCGTCGTAGCGCGTCATGCCCACGCCGCGGTAGTGGTTGACGTGCGCCAGCATCACGATGCCGTTGTTGACCACGGTGCCGATCAGCAAGAGCAGCCCGACCGCCGCGGGCTGGTCGAAGTCGGTGCCCGTCATATAGAGCGTCCAGAACGCGCCCGCCAGCGCGAACGGCAACGCCAGCAACAGCGTGATGGCCTGCCTGACGGACTCGAAGATCGACGCCATCACCACGAAGATCAGCATCAGCGCCAGCAGCAGGTTGGTGAGGAACTCCTGCGTCTTCTCCTTGCGCCGCTCCTCCCAGCGCCCGAAGGTCCACGAGTATCCATAGGGCATCGACACGCCGTTCATGGCGGCGGTCACCAGCGGCATGTACTCCTCGCGCGTGCCTTCTTCGAAGCGCGCGCCACACCACAGGCTGGTGAGGCGGTTGTCTCGGTTGATGTCCGTCGGGCCTTCCTTCTGGGTGAACGTCGCCAGTGAGGCCAGCGGGATCTTCTCCCCCGCGGCCGTCCACAGCGGCAGGTTGCGCAGTTGCGCCACCGACTCGGTTTCCTTTTCGTCCAGCGTCACGCGCATCTCGCGCTCGCCGTCGGGGGTCCGGAACCGCTGCAGGCGCTGACCGCGGAAGGTCAGCCCCACCACCTGCGCCGGCTGCATGGGGGAAACACCCAGCCGCGAGGCCATGTCGCGGTCGATCTCCACGTGGATCTCCTCGTTACCCTCGCGATCGCCGCGCCAGCCGCCCGCGAAGGGGTCGATGAGGCCCGGTATGTCCTCGAGGCGCCGTTTGACCTCCTCGCCGATCTCCTGCAGCGTCTCCGAATCCTCCCCCACCACCTGCAGCGCGATGCGCTTGCCGCGATCCTGCCTCCAGAACTGGTTGTTCTCCATGATCTCGAACTTGGTGCCCGCGATCTCCGGCAGCATCGTACGCAACCGTTTGCGCACCTCGGCGATGTTCTCCTCGTCGGCCTCGCCCTCCTTGAGGTAGATGCGGGTCATGGTCCAGCGATCGCTCCAGAAGCTGTAGATGGAGCGCGCCATCAGTTCATCGCGGTGCGGCTCCAGCGCCGCCTCGAGCTTGTCGACGAAGTCTTCCTTGTGTTCCAGGCTCAGGTTCTCACTGAAGTCGTAGTTCACCTGGACGAACAGCTCGCTCTCGCTGGTGTCGAAGTTCTTGTCCACCTTGGTGAACGGGATGTACGCGGATGCCAGCGCCGCCACCAGCACCACCGGTGCCAGCCACCGGTGCTTGAGGTTGAACACGAGCGTGCGGCTGTAGAGGGATTCCGCCCTGAGCATGGTGCGCGTCTTGGGCTTGGGCCGGGAGCGGATGAACCACGACGTCGCCAGTGGAATCAGCGTCTGGCTGATGAACAGCGAGGCCAGGATGACGATGCATACGCTGATGCCCAGCTCCTTGAGATACAGGTTCATCTCGCTGGGCTTGTTGAAGATGAGCGGCAGGAACACGATCACCGAGGTGAGCGTGGCCGCGGTCACCGCCACGGCGACTTCCGCCGCGCCCTGGCGGGTTGCGGTGCGGGTGTCCTCGCCCTCCTCCTGGTGCCGGAAGATGTTCTCGATGACCACCACCGCGTTGTCCACCAGCATGCCGATGGCGACGATCAGTCCCAGCAGCGCCAGCGTGTTCATGGAGCCGCCACGCGCCCAGATGAAGCCGCAGGCGACGATCAACGAGAACGGAATGCACGCCACCGAGACCAGCGTGGTGGAGACCCGGCGCAGGAACAGGTACAGCGTCAGCGCAGCCAGGATCGCGCCGAAGATCCCCGTGTACATGAGGTCCCCGAGCGTCTTCTTGATCTCCTTGCCCTGGCTGAACCAGGTGAGGAAGTTGACGCCCTCCAGCTCCGGATCCGAGTTCATCTGCTGAATGCGCTTGTCGACCGCGTCACACACCTCCACCGTGTTGGCCTTGGACTCCTGGGTGATGGTGACGCCGATGGCGAAGTCGCCATCGAGATGACGGCCGTACTCCAGCGGCGGCTCCTCATAGCGCACGTCGGCCACGTCGCGCAGGCGCAGGCCGTCCTCGCGGATGGCCAGGTTCTCGATCTCCTCCACCGAGGTGAACGTCCCCACCGTGCGCAACGACCAGCGCGAGTCGCCGTCGGTGACCTTGCCCAGCGACTGGTCGAAGTTGGAGGAACGCAGGAGATCGATGACGTCGCGCACGTCCATACCGTGCGCTTCCAGACTGGCGACGTTGAGGTTGATCCGCACTTCGCGCGGGTTCACGCCGTCCAGACGCACGCCCGCCACGCCTGGAATGCGTTCCAGCGGTTTGACGATGCGCCGCTCCAGCAGGTCCCAGCTCTCGCTCAGGTCCTTCTTGGACGACAGGCGTCCCTCGATGATGGGCATATCGGACTCGCGGGAGTCCCAGTTGTTGGACACCTGGATGTCGCCCATGTCGTCGGGGAGGTCGCGGCGCGTGCGGTCGATCTTTTCCCAGATTTCGGTGCGCGCCACCTTCATGTTCTGCGACCAGTCGAACTCCAGTCCGATGGTCGCGCCCTGGTCGTCGATGTGCGCCCACATGTTGCGCAGGCCGCCCACCGAACCCAGCGCTTCCTCCACCGGGCGCACCACCAGGCGCTCCACCTGCGCGGGCGACGCGTTCTGATACGGGAGCTGCACGAAGATCAGTGGCTGCTCGAAGTCCGGCAGGAAGGCGAGCGGCAGCCGGAACAGCGCAACCGTGCCCATCACCACGAGGCTCACGATGATCATGAGCATGGTGACGTGTCGCTTGATGGCAATTTCCGGAAGTGTCATGACACACCTGCGTTCTGTTGCGTTTCCACCGTCACCTTTGAAGGCACCGCCACGTACGCCGCGGGAATGACCACCAGGGTCAGCAGCGTGCTGATGGCCAGCCCGAACAGCACCGTGATCGCGAGCGGCGAGCGCAGTTCGGCGCCCTCGCCCCACGCGATGGCCATGGGAATCAGGCCGAGCACGGTGGTGAGCGTGGTCATCAGGATGGGGCGCAACCGGATGTGCCCCGCGCGCACCACAGCCTCTCTCTTCTCGATCCCGACGCGCCGCAGCCGGTTGATCGCGTCGATCAGAACGATGGCGTTGTTGACCACGATGCCAACCAGCAGCACCGCACCGATCAGCACCATCACGCTGATCTCCGTGCGTGTCACCAGCAACCCGATGACCGCGCCCACCAGCGCGAGCGGAATCGTGAACAGCACGATGAAGGGATGGATGAACGATTCAAACGTCGCCGCCATCACCAGGTACACGAGAAAGATGGCGAGCAGGATGGCAAAGCGCAGGCTCGCAAACGACACCTGCATCTCGGCGTTCTGGCCGCCGATTTCCGAGGTGATGCCGGTGGGCGGCGGGTTGTCCGCCAGCGCCGTGCGCACGTCTCCCACCGCGGCTCCGAGGCTGCGGCCCTCGAGGTTGGCGCTCACCACCGCGGCGCGCTGCTGCTGCAACCGGTGGATCTCCGCCGGGCCCTCGTCGACGCGCACGTCCGCCACCGAAGTCAGGCGGATGGAGGAGCCGTCCGAGGCGGGCAGCACCAGGTTGCGCACGTCCGCAATCGAGGTCCGGTCCGACTCCTGGTTGCGGATGCGCACGTCGATCTGGCGATCCGCCTCCTTGAATCGCGTCGGCACCACGCCCTGCACGCGGCCCTGCAACGTCTGCGACAACGTCCCCAGGTCGAGCCCCAGCGCGGCCACGCGGTCGCGGTCGAAGATGACCTGCAGCTCCGGGTTCCCCGCCTCGAGCGAGGATCGCACGTCCACCAGGCCGGGCACGTTTTCGAGCGTGCGCGAAAGATCCAGCGAGTAGTCGCGCAGGAGTTCCAGATCCTCTCCAAAGAGGATCACCTCGATCGGCGTCTTCAGGCTGAAATACGACGGGCGCCCGAACTTGGCCTCCACGTCGGGCATGGCGGCAAAGCGATCCCGCATTTCGTTCACCACCGCTTCCTCCACCATATCGTTGCTCTTGTCCTTGAGCGCCACGTTGACCTGTCCGAAGTGCTCACCCAGTGCGTTGACGGACATCCCGCCCGCGATGAGCCGGCTACCGATGCGCGCGTAGCTGTGATCCACGCGGTCGTCCTGATCGGCAACGCGCTCGATCTCCTGCACCACGCGGTCGGTGGCGTTGAGCGAACTCCCCTCGGGGAGTTTCACTTCAAAGAAGAACTCGCCCTCGGTGAGCGGCGGAATCAGTTCCGTGCCGAGAAAGCGGGTGGAGAACATGACCACCGCAAACAGCCCGAATGCGACCGACAGGGTGACCCGCGATCGACCCACCGCCGCCCTCACGATGCGGTCGTACACGCGCGAGAACGCGCCCAGTGTGAGTCTGGTGCCGGCCTCGTCCATGCCGGAGTCGTCGGTGAGAACCGGCGGCCCCTCGACGTCGGCCTTGCGCACCGGCTGGCCCAGCGCGCTCAGCATGGGAATCAGCGTGAGCGCCAGCGCGAGTGACGCGAGCAGGCTGATGCTCACCGTCATGGCCTGGTCGCGGAACAGCTGTCCAGCGATGCCCTCCACGAACACGATGGGCAGGAACACCGCCACCGTGGTGGCGGTGGAGGCGGCGACCGCCGCACCCACCTCGTCGGCGCCTTCCAGCGCGGCGCGCGCCAGCGACAGGCCCGCCTTCTTCTTGCGGAATATGGATTCGAGCACCACGATGGAGTTGTCCACCAGCATGCCCACACCCAGCGTGAGCCCGCCCAGCGACATCACGTTGAGCGAGATGTCGAGCCGGTACATGATCATGAACGTCGCAATGACCGAGAGTGGGATGGAGAGCGCGATGATCACCGTACTGCGCACCTCGCGCAGGAACAGAAACAGCACGATGATGGCCAGGATACCGCCGATGATGGCGGAGTTGCGCACCTCGCGGATCGACTGCTCGATGAAGTGCGACTGGTCGAACATCGACGAGAGCTCATAGCCCTCGGGGAGCTTCTTCTTCCACTCATCCATGCGCTGGCGCAGCAGACGCGACACGGTGACGGTATTGGCGTCGCCTTCCTTGAAAACGGCGATCTCCACGCACTCCTTGCCGTTGTAGCGCGTGATCTCCTCGCGCTCCTTGGAGCCCATGGTGACACTGGCCACGTCGCGCAGGCGCACCGCGGCGCCGTCGCGCTCGGCGACGATCACCGACCCGATCTCCTCGACGGTGTCGAACTCGTTGAGGGTGCGGATGATGAAGTGTGAGTCACGCCCGCGCAGGGATCCGCCCGGCAGGTTGATGTTGGACACGCCCACCGCCTCGCGCACCCGGTCCAGCGGGATGCCCATGGCGGCCAGGCGCTCCTGGTCCACGTCCACCTGGATCTCGTCCTCCAGACCGCCCTTGACCTGGGCGGCGGCCACGCCCTTGAGGGTCTCGAGGTCGAGCTTGATCTTGCGGTCGGCGAGGTTGCGCATGTCGTTGAGCCCGCCGTCTCCGGAAAGCGCGATGCGCATGATGGGGTCGAGCGACGGATCGTAGCGCAGGACGATGGGGCTTTCAGCCTCGTCGGGCAGAATGATGCGGTCGAGCTTCTCGCGGACCTCCATGGACAGCATGTCCATGTCCGAGTCCCAGTCGAACTCCAGCGTCACCTCGGAGGCGCCCGGCCGCGACACCGAGTGGATGGACTTGAGCCCGCGCAGCACACCCACCGCTTCCTCCACGGGGCGCGTGATCAGGTACTCCACTTCGGGCGGCGCGGTGTCCGGGAAATCGGTCTGGATGGTGATGGAGGGATAGGAGATGTCCGGGAACAGCTCAATGGGCAGGCGCTCGTAGCCCACCATCCCGAACGCTGCGACGGCAAACGCGGCCATCACCACGGTCACCCGCCGCCTGACCGCCATCGCGATCAGTGAGCGCATCTATGAACCATCCCGGGTGACAGCGGAGTCCGTCACCTGGGCCGCCTCGGTGTTGTCCAGGATCTTGATGGCCGCGCCGTTCTTGAGCGTGCGCTGACCCTTCACCACCACGCGTTCGCCCTCGGTCACGCCGGTGAGAATCTCGGCGTTCCTGTCGTCCTGGAACCCGATCTCCACCACGCGACGCTCGGCGGTGCTATCGGCGGAGACATACACCACCTGCTCGCCCCGGTCGTTCACCAGTGCCACCTTGGGAACCAGCGTACGGTTGACGCGCCGTTCGGTGACAATGCTCACCTGCGCGAAGTCGCCCGGGCGCACGCCCGGCGGATAGGTCGGAATCTCGATGGTGACCTTGATGGTGCCACTGCTGGGATCGATCACGGGGCTCACCAGTTTGATGCGCCCGCGCAGGCGTGTGCCGTTGCTCTCGAGCGTAAGATCCACCGGCTGGTCGGCCTGCAGCTTGTTGAACTCCTTGGCCGGAACGTGCACGCGTGCGAGCAGCGGCGTGAAGTCGGACAGCACGAAGAGCTGCGTCCCCACGTTGATGTTCTGCCCCACGTCGACGCTGCGCGCGACCACGCGGCCGGTGAACGGCGCGGTGACGCGGGTGTAGGACAGGTTCAGCTCGGCCATGCCCTCCGCCGCCTGCGCGGCGGCGAGGTTGTTGGAAAGCGTCTCGAACTCCTCCGGAGAAACCAGTTCCTGCTCGCGCATCTGCTCCAGCCGCGCCACCCTGGCCTCCAGGTCCATGCGCGCCGACTGGGCCTGCTCGTAGCGGTAGCGGTACTCGTCGTTGTCGACCAGGAGCAGCTCGGCCCCCTCCTGGACCACGTCGCCCTCCTCGCACCACAGCTTCTGCACCACGCCGGAGACCCGCGAGAGAATGGTGGCTTCCTTCTCGGCCGCCAGTGTCGCCGTGGCGGTGTAATAGCTGGCGATCTCGCCGCTGCCCACCAGAGCAACCGCCACCGGCACCGGAGCCTCGCCGGCACCCCCGGGGCCGCCCCCCGGACCGCCGGCCTGGGCCTGGCCGGCGTCTCCCTTCTTGCCACAGCCGGCCAGCAGCAGGGCCACGGCCAGCACAGTAAGTGCTTGTTTTATAAATAGATAGAACGTATCACGGCGGGGGGTTGAAGGCATAACGGGCAACCTTGCTTGTAAATGGTATGGGGCCCCGGGGTCCTGAGTTCTTGCGGGACTCCCTGGGGCCAGTCACCCGGGTGGCGGGGACCCGGTCAGCCGTGGCTGTTATAGACGGTAATAATACGCGATTGGCTGGGTCGAGTTGCGCTCATTTCCGGGGCCGGGCGGGACCGGCCGGGCACCGCCGTCACCCGCCGATCGGAAATCCCACGCCGGCTATGAACACCCATCCCCGGTTCTTGATGTCCAGGTCGCCCGGCGCAAGCAGGAGGGCCTGCCCCAGGCCGTCGTCGACGGTCGTGAGACCGAGCTGGTAGCGACCATCCACCTCGATGGACACACTCCCCACGTCGAACGAGGCGCCCAGGCCGAAGGCCAGGGCGAACTCGAACGAGGCAATGTAGTCCTTGATGTCCACCGAGCCGCCAAAATCACCGATCGACGCGGCGAGTTTGCTGCTGGTGTTGAAGGCGAAGACCGGCCCCGCGAACGCACTCAGCGCGGCGCTCTCCGACGCCGGCACCTGGCCGACGAGCAGAACCGGAAACTCGATATAGTCGAACTTGAAGGTTGCCGAGGCATTGGCCGAGTCCTCGCTGGCGCCCTTCATATGGTACAGACCCTCGAGGCGGATTCCGAAGTTTGGCGAAACGTCCACCTGGGCGAACACGCCGCCGGCGAAACCGGTGCGATTGCCCAGCTCGGAGTCGATGACGTCATCACCACCCAGGTCGGACAGCGCGAGGCCGCCCTTGAAACCCAGGGTCCACTGTGCATCCGCCGCCACGGCGGGGCCCACCAGGGGCCCCGCCAGCAGCGCGACGATGATGATACTCAGCAACTGTTTCATGAGTTCACCTCTCCGCCGTGCGGCAGCGGCTGAATCTTACTGGTTCGAACCGAGGGGGAACGCGACACCCACCATGATGCCGATCCCCTTGTTCTTCACGTCGTAAGACTGTCCCTCGAAATCCTTCTGAGTCGTCGTGGCACCGATGCCGTAGCGCACGTCCGCCAGGATCGAAAACGACTCCAGCATGTAGTAGAAGCCGCCTCCGAACGCCGCGCCAAACTCGAAGCTTTCGGTTTCGTCCTTGACGTCCTGTGTTTCGCCACCGGCTTCGTACTCGGCTTTGATGTTGAATCCCAGCGTGGGTCCCGCGAAGATGTCAAAGGCGAGCTTCTCACCGGCCGGGAACCGCACGGCAAACAGGATGGGGAATTCGATATAGTCGAGCTTCACGGTGGCATCCACCGGCGTGCCGCCGCTGTCATCCTTGCCCTTGGCACCCTTGCTCATGTAGAGCCCTTCGATCTGGATACCAAACTGCTCGTTGATGCCCCAGCCGAAGAACGCGCCGCCGGCGAAGGCGTTGCGCATGCTGGTGTTGTCGGGAGCATCGCTGCCGCCGAAGTCGGCCATATTGATGCCGCCCTTGACGCCCGCCCACTTGGCGGCACTGGCCTGGGACACACCGATGGAAACCAGACTCAACACGCAGATCGACAGGATCAGTTTCTTCATCTTGACAAACACACTCCTTTTTGGCGGCGCCGTTCAATCTTCGAGCAGATACTCGACGGTCGAAACAACACGCACCGTTTTGTTGACTTGCGACTCCTCCATGACACCCGGCGCGCGGTCGCGCGGCAGGATCTGGAAGATCCCCTGGTTGGCCTGGCGGATACCCCCCAGGCCGCTTCCCGAGTCCTTGGCAAACTGCTCGGCGGCCTCGCGCGCGCTCGCGGTCGCTTCCGCGATCATCTGCGGCTTGAGGTCGTTGAGCTTCGTAAACAGGAACGTGGGGCCTGAGGCATAGCCCCCCTGGGACGAGAACACCACGCCGGCCGAGACCAGCGAGCCAAGGTCCTGGCTCGCCACCTGCACCAGCGCGGGATCATCCACGCGGACCATGAGCGTCCCGGTGATGATGTAGCGGCTGGTGACCTCCCCCGCCCCGCGGTAGGGGTTGGCGAGCACATCGGTCACGTCGAAATTCTGCAGCTCCACGCTGGCGGCATCGATGCCGTGGCTGGCGAGAAACTTGACCACCGCCCCGCGCGATTCGTCGAACTTCTGCTGCGCGCGCGCCAGGTTGTCGTCGGTGGAACTGAAACGGATGGGCCACAGCGCCATGTCCGCGCGCACGTCGCGCTCGGACACGCCCTTCACCGACACGTAGCGGTCCGCGGTGCGGGCGTTGGTGAACCCGCGCCCCACGAACCAGCCGCACAGCACGATGCCGACCGCCACCAGGACGACCGGACCGGAATTGTCTTTCATTTCGGACTGACCTCCGAGAACTCAGCAATGGGGTGCATGAGCGTAGCAGGGTGGCGCGATGACGGTCAAGGCGCGCGACAAGCGCTCGACGCCGCCGAACTCAATTCTGCAGGGCCCCCAGCCGAGCACGGACGCGCGCGGCCTCGGCGTAGTCGCCGGTCGCCTCGAGACAGCGCACCAGCCCGGCGAGTGCCGCTTCGTCCTGCGGTGCGCGCCGCAGGATGAGCTGGTACGCCTTGGCGGCGTCCGCGAAGCGCCCCGTCTTCTCGCAGCAGTCGGCGAACATCACGCGCGCGGCTGCCGCTCGCGGATCGCCGGGCAGCACCCGCCCCAGCGCGTCGGCGGCCTCCTTGCAACGCCCGCGTTCGTAGAGCAGGGTGCCGAGCTTGAAGTAGACGTCCTGGGCGATGCCCACGTACTGCTGCGTGGGCGCGCGCTCGAAGGCGATCCGCGCGCGCGCCAGTTCAAGCAGCGCGCCGTCGGTGTCCTCCCCTTCCATCATGGCCCCCGCCAGCGTGTAGTGCGAGACGATATCGTGGTTGGGCCGTTGCGCGGCGAAGCGCGGGTATCCCGCGTTGCAGAAGACAAATGCGGCGGCGAACACAGCCGCGCCGATGCCAAGACGCTTCCACGCGCCCTCTCGTGCCACGCGCACCAGCTCCAGCGCCGCCCACGACGCGAACACGATCACCACCGGCACCACCGGCAGGCGCAGTCGGGCCACCACGAAGAACGCAACTACTCCGAGCATGTACGCCACGACGAACCCGTACGGCAGCGCCAGCTCCCGCCGCCGCGGCCACAGCCCCACCATGCCCACGAAGGCCAGCGGCGCCACCAGCCAGAATCCGGGCATGGGAACGCGCCCCAGGCCGTAACGCTTCCAGAAGAAGTAGATGTACTTCTCGTTGGAGCGCTCGGGCCCTTCCCAGAACGTGTACAGCTTGCTCGCCAGCAGCTCCATTGCGTCCAGCGGTTCGGACGCCAGGTAGTCCACACCGCGGCCGAAGAAGTACGACGACGCCTGCGCCGGGGTGAGTTCACGGCCGGATTGATCGCGTGCAATGGCCAGGGCTTCGTCCCCGCCACCCATCCATGGTGACACCGCGCCGGGGATGAAGGCGCTGCGCCCGTCCGACTCCGCGTTGTTGCCGATGTAGAAGTTCAACCCGCCCGACCACGCCACCGGCACCAGCGCGTGCGAGCCCCGGTAGTTGTGGACGGTTGACGGCACCAGCACGGCGATGACCGCCACGGCGAACAGCAACGTGGGGCGCAGCCACGCCCGGGCGCGAAGCCCGGACGCGTGGAATGCCACCGGCACCACCGCCACCAGCACGAGTGCGGTGGGGCGCGCCAGCGCCGAGAGCCCCAGGCATGCGCCCGCCACCACGATGCGCACCAGGGTGGGCGCCGACACCGCGCGCGCCAGCCGCCACAGCGACAGCACCAGGAGCGCAATGAAGAGCGGCTCCACCAGGATCTCGCCCTCGAAGTAGATGAGGGGCCAGTAGAACGCCGCCACCAAACCGGCAACCAGGGCCACCGCGCGCGTGAAGTACTGCCGGGCCAGAACCACGATGAGCCCGCACGTCACCGCACCACAGATGTGGTTGAAGATGACGGCCGCGGCGTGGCTGCCGCCGGAGATCTTGTAGATGAGTCCGAGGACGGCCGGGTACAGCGGTCCGCGGAAGTAGACCGCCGGGCCCGGGTCACCGGCCACGAGCGCGCGCGCCCAGCGGTCGATGTACATCGAGTCCATGATCAGGTAGTCGAAGGCGGGATTGCCGCGTGAGTTTATGAAGAAACAGGCGAGGCGAACCAGCAACGCGACCACCGTGACGATGGCAACGTCGCGCCAGCCACCACCTGTGGCGACGGGGGAGATCCGTTCCCTGTTCATGAACGTTTGCTGTAGTCGGCGTCGCGGGGGAAGATCTGCGCGATCCCGTCCGCCATCCAGTCGTGCAGCAGGCCGTTGGTGGCGATGATGTGCCCGCTCTCGAGGTAGGTGTCGCCGAGGAAGAAATCGGTGACGCGGCCACCCGCCTCCTCGATGAGCAGCACGCCCGCGGCGATGTCCCAGGGGCTGAGCGTCATCTCCCAGAACCCGTCAAAACGTCCGGCGGCCACGTAGGCGAGATCCATCGCGGCCGATCCGCCGCGGCGGATACCGCGCGCGTGGTGGAAGAAGTGCGCGAACGACTGCAGGTACGTGTCCAGGAGGTGGCGCGCGCGAAACGGAAAGCCGGTACCGAGCAGGATGCGGTTCTGATCCTGCAGCCGGCTCACGTGCACCGGCTTGTCGTTGAGCCGGCAGCCCTGGCCGCGAATGGCGGTGAACATCTCGTCGAGCAGCGGCGCGTAGGTGACCGCCACCGACGTGCGACCCTCGACGGCCAGCGCCATGGTCACCGCAAAGTGGGGATAGGCGTGGATGTAGTTGGTGGTCCCGTCCAGCGGGTCGATGTACCAGCGGCGCGCGCTCTCCTCGCGACCGTCGTTCACGCCGGGCGCGAGCGTCTCCTCGGCCACGATGAAGTCGTCCGGAAACTCCCGGCGCAGCCCCTCGACGATCACCCGCTGGGCTTCGTGGTCCACCACGGTGACGAAGTCGTTGCGTCCCTTCTCGTCCACATCGCTCTCGGTGAGCTTGGCGTAGAAGGCACGCGCAATCCCCCCCGCTTCGCGGGCGAGGGAACGGGCGACGTCGAGTTCGTGCTGGAGCTGGCTCATGGGGTGTGCGGCCCGGGGCCGAGCGGACATTCTGCCACGGCGGCGGGGTTTTATCGACCCTTTTGCGATCCCACGTCGCGAAAGCGCGCCGCCACCATCTCCAGGAAGACGGCCGCCGCCGGTGAGAGCGCTTCATCCTCGCGGTGCACCATGCCGATCTCGCGCTCGAAGTGGGCGCCGGGAACGGAGACCGTCTTGAGCGTGCCGCGCTCCAGTTCCGCCGCCACCACCGGACGCGGCAGGATGCTGGCACCCAGCCCCGCCTGCGCGAGCTGCTTCATCGCCTCCGGACTGGAGATTTCCATGCGCGCACGCAGCGTCTCGCCGTGCGCGGAGAACGCGTCGTCGATCATGCGGCGCGTAATCGAACCCGCCGGATACGCGATGACACCGTGCCCCACCAGATCCTTCAGGGTGACGCCGCGGCGGGCGGCCAGCGGGTCGTCCGGACGGACCACCACCACCAGTTCCTCGCGATAGATGGGCCGGATGGACAGGCCCCGGTGCGGGACGGGGAGGGTGACGGTGGCGAGCTCGATGCGCCGGGCGGCGAGCGCGTCGAGCAGGCGCTGCGTGTCCCCCACCATGATTTCGATGCGCACCCCGGGGTGGGCCCCGTGAAACGCGCGGTAGACGTCCGGAAGCACGTAGACGCTGGCCGCGTCGGTGTTCCCCACCCGCAGGGTCCCGCTCTCCAGACCCCGCAGCCCGCGCATCTCGGCCTCCATGCGCTCCAGGCCGCGCACCACCTCCTCGGCCCGGACCGCCAGCATTGCACCCGCCTCGGAGAGCACCAGCCGCCGCCCCCGGCGCACGAAGAGCTTCTGCCCCATCTCCTCCTCGAGCTTCTTGAGCTGGAGGCTGATGGCGGGCTGGGTGACGTAGTGCTCTGCCGCGGCGGCCACGACGCTGCCCAGCCGTGCCGTCGAAAGGAAGTATCGCAACTGCCGGATTTCCATAAGTTTTTCTTATACTAACTATAACTCGAATAAATTTCAATTATATTCAGCCCCGACGTATTCTTGGGCGGTTCCCAACCTGCCGCCCCCCGGGGCGACCCTATCGGAGGAGATTCATGAAGCAGAAACAGACCATTCGTCCCGCGACCGGCAAGCTCGGCATTCTCATGCCCGGCATGGGTGCCGTCGCCACCACGTTCATCGCCGGCGTCGAAGCCGTGCGCGCCGGTATCGCAAAGCCCATCGGCTCGCTGACCCAGATGGGCACCATCCGGCTCGGCAAGCGCACCGACAACCGCTCGCCGCACATCAACGAGTTCATCCCGCTCGCCCAGCTCGACCAGATCGAGTTTGCGGGCTGGGATCCCATTCCCGACAACGCGTACCAGGCCGCCCTCAAGGCGGGCGTGCTGGAGAAGGAGCTGCTCAACCAGCTGCGCGAACCGCTGGAAGCGATCACGCCCATGACGGCCGTGTTCGACAAGAACTACGTCAAGAAGCTCGACGGACCCAACGTCAAGAAGGGCAAGAACTGGATGGAGCTCGCCGACCAGGTGCGCGAGGACATCAAGCGCTTCAAGGCCGAGAAGAAGCTCGACCGCATGGTGATGGTGTGGTGCGGCAGCACCGAGGTCTACCTCGAGGCCAAGCCGGTGCACCAGACCGTCAAGGCATTCGAAGAGGGTCTGCGCAACAACGATCCGGCCATCTCGCCGAGCATGGTGTACGCGTACGCCGCCCTCAAGGAGCGCGTGCCCTACGCCAACGGCGCGCCCAACCTGAGCGTCGACATCCCCGCGATGATCGAGCTGGCCAAGGAGATGCGCGTGCCCATCTGCGGCAAGGACTTCAAGACCGGCCAGACCATGATGAAGACCATCCTGGCGCCGGGGTTCCGGGCGCGCATGCTGGGTGTGAGCGGCTGGTTCTCCACCAACATCCTGGGCAACCGCGACGGCGAGGTGCTGGACGATCCGGAATCGTTCAAGACCAAGGAAGTGAGCAAGCTCGGGGTGCTGGAGTCCATCCTGCAACCGCAGCTCAACCCGGACCTGTACGGCAACATGTTCCACAAGGTGCGGATCAACTACTATCCGCCGCGCGGCGACAACAAGGAGGGCTGGGACAACATCGACATCTTCGGATGGCTCGGTTATCCCATGCAGATCAAGGTGGACTTCCTGTGCCGCGATTCGATTCTCGCCGCACCCATCGTGCTCGACCTGGCGCTGTTCCTCGACTTTGCGGAGCGCGCCGACATGTCCGGCATCCAGGAGTGGCTGTCGTTCTACTTCAAGAGCCCGCAGACCGCGCCCGGCCTCTACGCCGAGCACGACCTGTTCATCCAGCTCATGAAGCTCAAGAACAACCTGCGTCACGCGATGGGTGAGGAACTCATCACCCACCTGGGCCAGGAGTACTACGCGTAGCGGTGCCGCTGCACGCCGTTGAACCATGGACCGACCCGCGGTGGGACGCCTACGTGGCGTCCCACCCGCGGGCGACGGTGTACCACACCTCCGCCTGGATCCGCATCGTCTGCGAGATCGGGCGCTATCCCTCCCTGTGTCTGCTGCACGAAACCGACGGCCGCGTAACCGGCGTGCTGCCGCTGGTGGCGGTGGAGAGCCGCCTCACCGGCAACCGTATTTCGACGCTTCCCTTTTCCGACGTGTGTTTCGCGCTGGCCGACGACGCGGCAACCGCGCGCGCACTCACCGGCGAAGCCCGCGCCATGCGCGCCAAGAGGAGCGCCGCCTTCTACGAGATGCGGGGTCTGCCCGCGCTGCGCGACGGGTCGGATACCCCGGCGGAGGGATTCGCCCCCAGCGGGCATTTCTGGAACTACCTCATTCCACTCGCGGGGGATGCTGAGGCGGTAAAGAAGACGTTCAGCCGTACCGCCGTCCGGCAGACGATCACCAAGGGGATCCGGCTCGGCGTGCAGGCGCGGGTGGCCACGGACACGGCGGATCTCGAGGCCTTCTACACGCTCTACGTGCGCAACCGGCGGCGTCACGGCATTCCGCCGCAGCCACGCCTGCTTTTCGCCACCATCCTGGAGCGATTGTCACAGAATCCGAGCGCCATGCTCTACCTGGCCGAACACGAGGGCACCCCGGTGGCGGGACTCATCATGATGCGCTACAACGGCGTCACCTACGCCAAGTACGAGGGCGTGGACGAGACACGCCGCGATCTGGTGGCACTGTATCCGTTGTTCTGGAAGACCATCGAGGACGCGGTGCTGGCCGGCGATCACAGCTACGACTTCGGCCGCACCGCGGGTGACAACGCGGGGCTGAACCAGTTCAAGCAGCGCTGGGGCACCACCCAGGTCGCGCTGCCCTACTACTTCGATCCCCCCGCCGAGGGCATGAGCGTGGTCAAGAGCGACTCGCTCAAGTACCGCGTGTTCACGCGCGTCTTCCGCACCATGCCGGAATCATGGACCGTTCGGGTGGGCGAGAGAATCTTCCGCCATTTCGGCTGAGCTCCCCGAAAACCGGAAGGGGACCCTTGTTCCGTGCAGGAACAAGAATCCCCTTCGTGTCGGCAAAACGACTCGAGGAACGCGTGCGAACCGGGGACCTAGTCCCGGTAGATCGACTTGACGCCACCCCAGGTGGACTGCTCAGTCGCCACCGCGCATCCCTGAACCGAGATTGTCAGATCGCGAATATCACCGTAGTGACCGCTGCCGCCGCTGGCGCAGGCCGCGTCGCGGTAATCCGGGTAACCCGCGGGTGCGACACCGTTGCCCAGCCACACGCCGTTACCGATACCCCACGTCATACAGCTCGCGGTGTAACCCTGCAGGTGCGCGCTGACGGCGTGGTTGCTCACCGCACCCACCACCGCGCCACCAACGTACTGAATGGTGCGGACTTCGGTGTAGGTGTCGATCAGGCCGGTGTACTGCGCGTCGCCGCCGGCCCAGGGGCCGGTGCCACCGAGCACGATGGTGCCGCCGGCATACGTGATCTGGTAGATCCGCTGGCCGGTGCCGCCAACCACGAGGTCGACCACCAGGAACACGCTGGCGACCTGCGGGCACAGGACCTTCCAGTCGGTTCCAAAGGTCGCGCCATCCCAGGACTCCGCGTGCAGCACGTTGCCAACGCCGACAAAGTTGCCCGCGGCCCACGACGACGCCTCGCGGCCCTCGTCGAAGTCAAGGTTGGTGGACTTGTAGGTGCCGTTGGCGGGCGGACCCGCGTAGACGGCCACCGAACCCACCACCAACACCGCGGTGAAAATTGAAATCAAAATCGCATTCCTCATACCTGCGTCCTCCTTGAATCGGTCGAGCCGATACACAACCTTCAACCGTGGTTCCGTTCCGGGCGGGCAACGAGATGCGCGTGCGGAGAAGCGCCGCGCCGGAACGTTCCAACAGGTGCTATTTCTTGTAGAGCGACTTCACCGCACCCCAGGACTTCTGCTCCGTCGCAATCGTGCAGCCCTGGATGGTGAAGGTGATGGAATCCACGTCGCCCCATTCGCCCGGACCGGTCGTGCCGATATCCGCACACGGGGCCCAGTACCAGAAGTTCGGATAACCCGCCGGCAGCGTACCGCTGTCGGTGTCGCCGATCTTCTCGGTGTTCTCGATCTGCAGCGACATGCAGCCGTCCGGATAGTTGTTGAACTGCGCCGACGCGGCGTGCGTGCGCACGGTTCCCACCTCGGCGAAATTCGAGTACGTCTCGGTCACCACCGCCGTCCACGTGAGAATGCTCGCCGTGTACGTCGGATCGCCGCCGGCCCAGGGGCCGCCGCCATCCAGCCAGCAGGTGCCGCCGGTGTAGGTCACGGTCCAGATCTTCTGGCCGTTGCCGCTGCCGTTGACCGTGTTGACGAGCAGGGTCGGGGCATTGACGACCCACGGACAGTACCATTGCCACTGGGTACCGAGCGTGGCGCCATCCCACGACTGCTCGTGCAACGTGTTGTCCACCGACAGCTTGGTGGGGAACCAGGATTCACTGTAGCGGCCCGGGTACATCAGTCCGCCGATGTCGCTGGACTTGTACGTGCCGTCTGCCGGCGCACCGGCCAGCACCGGCACCGCCATCATCATAACGAGAAGAAACGCGATAACAGCCTTCATACTCCTCCTCCTTAGACCTCGTCTTTAAGAAGACCTCGTACGCTGCGGCAACGAAACGCGGCCGCGGCAGGTTCCACCCTGGAGAAGCATCACTGCCTCGGTAATACGGCTGGGAAACTTCGAACCAGGGAGACTGCGGTTCGCTTTATTTCAGGTACGCCCCAAGTTTGTGGCTCGCCGTTGCCGTCCTCATATCCGGCACATCGCCAGTGGTGCACACCAATCCCGGACCGCCGTGGACTTCAGGCCGGTCCGGTATTCATCTGTAGCGGGGGAAGTGTACACCGAGACCCACGGCGGCGTCAAACATAATAATTTCCAAGAGAATCGTTCGACAAGGACCGGCTATTCCGAAACCGCCGCCGGCGGCAACCGGGCGGAGGGGTGGGCAACCACGCAACCCGTTGCAACAAAAAAGCTCCCCCGGCCGGCGGCCGGGGGAGCAAGATACCCGCGGTTGCCCGCGGGCCTCTGACGTCCTCTTCCCTACATCCCGTTCTGCGCGGCGATCATCGCCTCGCGCTTCTTGAGCTGGTTCTGGCGGGCGATCTGCTTGCGCGCGTAGTCGCTCCAGAGCTGATCGTTGGCCGCCACCGCACGGTTGAACTTGTCGATGGCCTCGTCGAAACGTTTCTGGTCCTCGAGGATCTTGCCCCACACGCTGTAGAGCCACGCGGTCTGACTGCCCGCCTCGATTCCCTCGTTGATCACGCGCAGCGCGTCACCATCGCGGCCCGCCGCGCGGTAGCAGTCGGCCATCGGGCCGTACAGGTTGTCCATCTTGCCGTCGAGCACCGCCACCTTCTCGAACGACTCGATCGCTTCCGTCTTGTCGCCCTTCTGGTAGAGCGCGAGCGCGCGGTTGCGCTGCACCGTGGCGTCGTCGGGCTCGATGGCGAGCACGCGGTCCGCATAGCCCACCGTGCGGGTGTAGTCCTGGGAATTGAGGCTGATGACCACCAGGCGCTTCAGGAGGCGCGTATTGGTGGGATCCAGGCTCAGGCCCGATTCCAGCCAGGCGACCGCCTCGGCCGTGTTGCCGCGCTTCTCTTCCACGCGCGAAACCGCCTCGATGATGTCGATGTTGTTGGGGTCCATGCTGAGCGCGGTCGCGTAGCACTCGGCAGCGTCGTCGTAGTTCTCCACGCTGGCCTCGAAGGCCGCGAACTGCATCCACGCGTCCACGTTCTCCGGGTCGAGATTCACGATTTCGCGGTAGCACTCGCGCGTCGAAGCCGCATCACCGAGCTTGCGGCAGTTGTAGGCCTTGGCCACCATGACCTCGCGGCGGTCGGCACCGTGCTCGAGCGCGGCGTCGTAGGCCGCGTTGGAGGCGTCGAACTCGCCGGTCACGCTGCGCGCGTAGCCGAGCAGCATCCAGCCCTCGGGCAGCGCCGGGCTGGTGGCGGTAATCTCCTCCGCCATCGTCTTGGCGGCGGCGTAGTCCCTGGCGGTAATCAGATTGCGGACGGTCGAGAGCCGTACATCCACCTCGGCGGAGTAGGCGTTGTTGGACGCGTCGGCGTGGACCCCGACGGTCCACGAGGCGAGCAGAAGAGCGGTAAATCCCAGGGCGGCAACAGCCGGACGCAGCATGTGATATTCCCTCCGCACGGTAGACGTACCAATTCCCGTGCCAATCAACCAGTTACGCTGTTTCACATGGGGCTTCCGGGCCGCGGTGGGATGGACCGGAATATCGGGGCTTCCTTAATTAGCGATTTATCAACGGTCTTGTCAAGCGAAGTCTTTCACATGGGGGCCGCCGCGGGGGCCTTGGGATGGGCCCCTGGAGGCTCCGGAGGCCCGCCCGGGGAGGGGCGGAAGTGTCAACTTTTGAGACAGATATGTACCCCGGGGTTGCAGATCGGGACGGCGGCCGCCGGCGGCCTAGAACTGGGCGAACAGCGCCTCGAGCGTCCGGGGCTGCTTGTCCATCGTGAGCCGGCGCTGGTGCTCCAGCTTGGCGTCCATGGTGGCCAGTCCGTCGTTGCGGTAGAAGACGCCGGTGTAGAACTTCTCCTTGCTCAACGCCAGCTGGAAGGCGGCGCTCAGATCCGTGGGGTCGTGATCATCGGGAATGGGCGCGACCACGCTCTTCATGAAATCGAAGGTCACGATCTGATTGAAGGTCGGGCACGGGGATACCAGCAGGATGAGCGCGAAGCCGCGGTGCTCCGCCCCCGCCTGGATGAGCCTGGCCACACCCTTGACGTCCGAGGAGAAGCCACGCGCCACGAAACTGACCCCGTAGGCAAGGAACATCCGCAACGGGTCCAGCGGCGGATCCTCGAGGCCGAACGGTGTGGTGGGTGTCACCATGTTGAGCGGCGAGGTGGGTGAGCCCTGCCCCTTGGTGAGTCCATAGATGGCGTTGTCCAGGATCATGTAGGTGATGTCGGGGTTGCGGCGCGCGGCGTGCGGGATGTGCCCGCCACCGATGGAGAGCCCGTCCCCGTCGCCACCCACCACGAACACCTTCAGGTCCGGATTGGCGGCCTTGACGCCGATCGCGGTGGGAAGCGCGCGGCCGTGGGCGGTGTGGTAGGCGTAGCTCTTGATGAAGTGCGAGAAGCGACCCGAGCAGCCGATACCCGAAACGATGGCGATGTCCTTGGGGTCGAGCTGCATGGCGGCGAGCGCCTGCGTGAACGCGGCCAGGTCCCCGAAGTCACCGCAGCCCGGGCACCAGATGGGTTCGACGTCGTTCTTGTAGTCCTTGGGCTTGAGCGCGATCGTCTGGGTCATGGTTCCTCGATTCTGATGCCTAGAGGTGCTCGGCGAGCGCCGCATAAACCTGGTCGGATGTGAACGGCAGCCCGCTGCACTGGTTCACGTCCACGATTTCGGCCCCGTTGAAGCGCACGTTCGCGCGCAAGTGACGCGAAAACTGCGCGGTGTGGTTCTCCTCGATCACGATGACCTTCTTGAGCGGCGCAAGGAACGCCTCGATCTTGCGCGTCGGCAGTGGGTGGAGCACCCGCGGGTGCAGGTGCGCGATGCGCATGCCCTCGCCGCGTGCCTTCTTGAGCGCTTCGACAATGGGTCCCTCGGTGGAACCCCAGCCGATGATGCCGATCTGTGCGCCACCGCCGTCGTCGTTGACCCCGTTGCCGTTGGCTTCCAGTTCGCGCGCCAGCGTCTCCAGCTTTCGGAAGCGCTTGGCCACCATCTTGTTGCGGTTCTCGGGGGTGTAGTTGGCGGCCCCCGCTTCGTCGTGCTCGAGACCGGTGGCCACGTACATGCCGTTCTCGGTCCCCGGCCGCACCATCGGCGACACGCCGCTGTCGGTGTCCGCGAATCGCTTGTAGTCCTCCAGCATCGCGGCCGTGGGGGCCGCGCGGTCTTCCCGCACGATGCCGGACAGGTCCGGCGTGCCAACGGTGCGGGTGCGGTATCCCATCGACTGGTCGCTCAACAGGATCACCGGCATCTGGTATCGCTCGGCCAGATTGAACGCGTTCACCGCCTGGTGGAAGCAGTCCGCGATATCCGTCGCGGCCAGCACGATGCGCGGCGCCTCACCGGAGCTGCCGTGGATGGCAAACATGAGATCCGACTGCTCGGTCTTGGTGGGCATGCCGGTTCCGGGACCGCTGCGCATCACATCCACCACCACCACCGGAATCTCGGAAATCGACGCCATGCCGATCAGCTCACTCATCAGCGCGAGCCCGGGCCCGGACGTGGCGGTCATGGCCCTGGCACCCGCGTACGACGCACCCAGGCAGGACGCGATGGCCGCAATCTCGTCCTCCGCCTGCACCACGTTGCCGCCAAACGCCGGCAGGTGCTTCATCATGAACTCGAGCACCTGGGTGGCCGGCGTGATCGGGTAGCCGGCCACGTAGCTGCAACCACCGGCGATGGCACCCAGGCTCAGGGACTGGTTGCCGGAGAGGATCACGCGTCCCTCGGGCTTGGAACCGGTCCGGGAAGGCGCCAGCTTGAAACCGGCCAGACGCGGGTCGTCGCGAAGCATGCTGAACCCCGCCTCGAACGCCTTCAGGTTGGTGGCGACCACATTCTCGCCCTTGCGCTTGAAGCGCCGCTCGATGAGTGCGCGCGCGAACTGCGGCGGGATGTCGAGCGCGCCGATCATCGACGCCAGTGCCACGATGTTCTTGGAGATGCGCGCACCGGTCTCTTTCATAGCCGTGTCGTGCAGCGGCACTTCGATGCGCGTGTACGGGTAGTCCTCCGGGACGGAACAGTGCCGGGGATCGTACATGAGCACGGCGCCGGCATCCATGCGCTCGCCCCACACGTCGAAGGCCTCCTGGTTGAAGGCCATGAGAATGTCGGTGCCGCTGCCGATGGAACGGACCGGGTCGGTGCCGATGCGCACCTGCATCATGGCCAGTCCGCCCTTGATCTCGGCGGGATAGGAACGAAACGTGAATACTTCCAGGCCGGAATCGACCGCCGAGCGGGTGAGGATCTCCGCCGTGCTGATGACGCCCTCGCCGCCCTCGCCGGCGACGCGCACGGTGATGTCATGACGTGGCATGGGTCACTCCAGGCAGTTTGAACATGGTGGTGGAGTATAACAGACAATCAGGCGCTCGGTAAACGCAACTTCTTGCCATCGCTCCGGTTGCACCCGCCGGCGGACCGTCCCCGGGGGGATGCGGGCACAGTCCGGGACGAACAGTTCAGGAATGAATACACAACCGCGGGGCGGGTGGCCAACCTCTTTCTGCGCGGCTGCGGTTGCACGCCGGCGCCGGTTGAGCCAAGATGCGCGCATGAACCTAACCTGGCGGACACGCGGCGGTCTTGCGGCGGGCATCCTCGCCGTGCTGTTGCCCGCCACCGGCTGCCGGGACAGCGGCCGCGAGACCCGCGCGCCGTCCTATCCGGGCGCGACCGTGGTGGACGTGGCCCACATCCAGTTCGACGACGGGGACACATTCTATATAGACGGTGCCCCCATCCGGTTTCTCGGCATCGACACCCCCGAGACCGCGGACCCCGGCGTGGGCATCTTCGAGGACCAGCCCTTCGGTCCGGCCGCCGCGGAATCGACGCGTGTGCTGGTGCTGCGGGCCTCCGTGGTGGAGATGGCCACCGACGGACGCGACCGCTACAACCGCCGCCTCGCGCACATCTTCATCGACGGCGACCTGCTGGCGGAGAGACTCCTCGCCATGGGGCTTGCGTACGAGACCATCAGTCACTTTGGCGACAACGGCTTCCCGGACCTGGCCGACCGCATCCTGCGCGCTGCCGAAGCCGGGCCCAGGCCGGCATTCGAAGAACCCTACAAATGGAGAAAGAAGCACCAGCGGCGCGAGGCCGCGGCGAAGGAATGAGAGGGAGCGTGCGGAACGATCAGCGCACGAACAGCGGCGCCGGCCCGACGGTTGCAACCGGGTCACCACCCACCAGCGCGGTGATTTCCCAGAAATAGCGTCCAGCGGGAAGGGCGTGCTCCGCGGGCGCGAAAACGAACGTGTTCTCACCCACCGGCCCGATGGCGGCCAGTTCGACCAGGTCTTCGCCCAGAATCGTGATGCGGTACGCGTCGGCGCCATCCACCGGCGCCCAGATGAGCGGAATCGATCCGTCCGCGGCGACGGTGTAGGTGGCGAGCTGGTCGCCATCCCCGGCGCCGCGCAGGACCATCTGTTCGGGGGCGAGCTGGGTGCGGATCACCGTGACCGCCGCAATCAGCACCAGGGCCGCGGCGGCGGCGTAGGCCAGGCCGCGACGCGGTGACAACTCGAACCAGCGGCGCGGAAGCCGCCGCGTGCCTGACGTCTCGACCGGGTCGCGCTCGATGCGCTCCGCGATGAACGCGGCCAGACGCCGGCCGGCATCGCCGACATCGCTGCCCGCATCGGGTCTGCCGCGGACGAACTCCGCGTACTCCAGCGCGAGCGCGGCGCAGCGCGCGCAACATTCAACATGCGCGCGGCCCGGGTCTCCCGCGTCCGTCGTTTCCAGGCCCGCGATCTCCTCAATGGACAGGCACGCCGTGGTCATGCTGGCTCTCCTCCCTCACCGTGTTCTTTCGCGATGGCGACCCGCAGCTTGCGGCGCGCCCGCTGCAGGAGGCCGCGGGCACCGGACCGTCCGTCCAGGCCCAGCATGGTCGTGATGGTCTCCACCGGCATCCGTTCCGTGTAACGCAGCCAGACCGCCTTTCGCTCCACCGGATCGAGCACCTCGTTCATCATGGTGAGCAGCCGGTCGGCACGCGACGCCTCGTCGAGTGATTCGTCGAAGCGCACGCGCTCGTCCGGAAGCAGGTCCAGTTCCTCATCCTCGGTCCAGTAATCCCGTCTCATTTCGTTGAGACACCGGTTGCGCGCGATCACGAACAACCAGGACGAGAAGGCCGAGCGTCCTTCGAACTGATCGAGCCGTTCGTACGCCTGCAGCAGCACATCCTGCGCCATGTCCAGCGCGCGTTCGTGATCCTTCACGTAGCGGTGGCACCAGACGTACACGGACTGGCGGTGGCGGCGAAGCAGCTCGCCCGCGGCCCGCCTTCCCTCCGGATCGCCGGCCCGCGTGCGGGCCAGATCCAGCAGTTCCCTCTCCGGTCGGGTCGGTCGCTCAGTCATAGGTAGGACAGTTGGATACGGGTTTCGTCACATACGGAAGAATAATCTCCGCCGGAATCCCGCAATCACGGTTCCGGTCAGCGCCAGCACGCCGAAGATCAATGATACCATAAGGATGTGTGGGCGGGGGCGGGGGGTGAGATGCACCGTGACGGCGGCGTCCCCCACCATCACGAAGCCCGCCCAGTAGAAGGGTGACGGGTGCTCGCGGCGCACCGCAAGCTGGGCGGCGCGCAACGCCCGGCCGGCCGGGAGGCCCGCCTTCAGGCCGTCGTAGAACGCCAGCATGAGATCCGACGTGGTGCGGTCGTCCACCTTCCACAGCGTCGCCACCACCGAGCGCGCGCCGGCGCCGAGAAACGCGGTGGTGATACCGAGAACCCCCTCGCCCTGGGTGGCCCGCCCGAGCGCGGACTCGCAACTGGAGAGGACCACCAGCCGCTCGCGGAAGTCGTCGCGGACGATCTCGGACGCGCGCAGGTAGCCGGCGTCCCGGCCGTCGGGCCCTAGCTGGATGCCGGAGTGCCACGGACGCTCGCCGTTGACGTCCACGTGTGAAGCCACGTGCACCACCCCGCGTTCCCGCGCCAGTTCCGCCAGCGCAGCTCCCGCGAGCGCGGAATCCACCGCCTGTACGCCGGCGTAGTGCAGTGCCAGCTCGCGGACCTCGCGCCGTGCGCCCGGCAGGGCGGCACCCACCGGGGCGAAGGCGAGCACGCCCTCCAGCGGGGACTCCTGCGGGCGGGCGCGCAGGTCGTGGAGCAGCGACGCCGCCGGAACGGCGCTGATTTCGTACCGGTCGATGAGGAGGGCTTCTCCGTCCACCGAGAGCGCGGCGAACGGGAGTGACGCCACCCACCCGTCCGCAATCACAATGATCGACGACACACCGTCGAGAATGTCGCGTACGCCGGAGAGGAGTTCGGCGGGGGTGGCATCCGCCGTGATATCCCGCGCCCCAGGGGAACCCGCAAGCGAGCAGTAGCGCGTTCCCCGCCGTTCGATCATGCCGTCGGCGTCATCAATTACGCACAGGCGCAGCGAGTCCCGCGTCACGGCAAAGACAAACACGTTGCGGGTGCCCGCGGAAATGTCGAGCAGGCACTCGCCGGGGCGCAGCGTCTGCCGCTGCAGCTGTGCGGCGGTAACCATGGCCACGACATTCGCACCCTCGTCCGCGCGCCGGGGATCGGTGATGCGCTCCATGAGGGTGCGCGCGCGGACCTCCTGCAGGAAGTCGAACAACACGCCTTCGCGTTCGCGGCGCGATGCGCCGGGAGGCCACTCGAGCAGGGCCACCGCCCCCGCCACCAGCGGGGGTGCCAGCGAGGCGCGGAACGCCTCGCGCCACTGGTACTCGCCACTCCTCCCCGACGATTCCGAGTACATGGCCCGCGCGCGGTCGAACCACGCATACCCGCCCTCCGGGTCCCCCATTGCCCGGCGCGCCGCGCTGATCTCGAGTGATGCGAGAACGGCGCCACCCGGGTCGTCGCGCGCGGTGGCGTCGGCCAGCGCCGCACGGGCCATGGTTTCGGCGCGCACCGGATCTCCGGCCGCGCGCAGGCACCGCGACCACTCGATCAGGCCGTCACCACGCGCCGCGGACGACGGCGCGTCCAGGAAGCCGGGGCTCTGGCCTTCGAGCACGTCCAGCGCGGCCGCCACGCTGTCCTGGGCGGCGAGCGCCGCTGCCAGGCCGGCCGCCGCGTCGAGGCGCGCCTCGACGGTGCCGGTGTCGCCCCGGGCCACCGCGCGCCGGAAGTAGACCGCCGCCCCGCGCGGCCGGTGCTGCGCCATGCGCAGGTGCCCGAGCGTGCCGTACACGTCGCTGAAGATCATCTTGAAGCCCCATTCGTGCGCGTCCTGGATGGCGTCGACGAGCACGGACTCGGCGGCGGCGTAGTGCCCGACCAGCGTGTTGGCCAGCGCGACGTTGACCGCGGGCGACGACACGTCGTAGGAACCCTCGGCGCGCTTGAGATCGTACGAACGGCGGAAGTACTCCGCCGCCCGCGACAGTTCCCCGCGCTCCAGCTCCAGGCCGCCGAGGTTGTTCCAGCAGTCCGCCTCCTGCCGACGGTCGCCCTGTTCGCGCGCGATGTCCAGCGCGTCGTGATAGGCACTCCGGGCTTCCTCGAGGCGCCCCGACGAGTTGTACACGCGCCCCAGCCCGATCAACGCTTCGAGTTCATCCCGCGGACGATCGGCCTGCTGGAAATTCGCGACCGCCTCGCGGTATTCCAATTCCGCCCGCTCCAGCTTGCCCTGCATCAGGCAGGCATACCCGATGAGCGTGTGTCCCCAGCCCAAGCCGCGCACCGACCCGATGGCGCGCGCAATCTCGTTGCGTTGTTCGTTGAGCGCGATGCACTCGTCGAAACGCCCGTCGATGGCCGCCATCAGCGACTGCAGACCCAGTGCGGCCGACCAGCCCGTGGAATCGCCCACCGTGCGGGAAACCAGCACGGCGCGGTCGAAGTCGGCGCGGGAACCCGGGATGCGCAGCATGGCGCGCGCGCGGCCGCGCGCAACCAGCATGCGGCCCAGCATGACGGAATCGCCGCGGGCCAGCGCGGCCTCCACGCTTCGCGAGGAGAGAGCGAGCATCGAGTCGTAGGCAGCGGCGGTGAAGAGGGAGTCTGCCAGCGCGTCGTAGCGGTCCGGATCGGGGGGGGCGGCCAGCAGCGCCGGCGCCGCCAGCAGGAGCAGGACGAACAGGAAACGGATGTGTGCTGCTGAGGGCATGAGCAAACTTCACCCGGGTTCGGAGGTGGCTGGCGGGCCTGAGTATGCCCCGATATCGTTGGCCGGAAAAGGGGATTCGTAGACAGTTACCCGTGGGGGTGGGACACGATGCGCGCGGTGGTGATGAGCTGGCCCGCGTGGCGGGAGGTGTGCTCCGCGGCGTGGAACAGCAGGCCCAGCACGGTGCTGGGCAGCGCCGCGCCGCCCACGCGGCGTTCATCGTGGAGCGATTTCTCGGGCGTGCAACGCATCTGGCGGATGGCGCGTTCGACGGTGGCATCGAACAGCTCCAGCAGCTCGTCGGCGTCGCCGAGCACGTTGCCGCCGCGCTCGATCTCAAGCGCGGCCCGTTGGGAATCGTGCAGCGCCTCCCCGCGCGCGTAGGTCATCAGGCGGTCGAGCGCGTGCGATGCATGGAACAGGTGGAATGCCGGCGATGCGACCCCGGCGGGGCGGGCGTGGAACTGCTCGCGGGTCAGCCCGCCGGCCGCGCCGCGGGCGTCCTCGCGCGCCTGCAGCAGCGCCTGGACGATGGGTACCAGCAGCGCCGGGATGCCATAGATGGGACCCCGGAGCCAGACATCGGGACGGGCGGTCTTCACGCTTGTTCCTCCTGGTTACCGTCTATTCATAGTGTAGGTGGATTTCCGAAAAGCGCCAGTCCGTGCTGCGGAGTGGACGCCGGAGGGGATGGGGCGGACAGTCGCGCCGCCAAAAACGTGGGGATCTCTAGCGCAGGCTGACGATACGCTCCAGCGAGTCGCTGGTCCAGCCTAGAACGGTCTCGATGCCGGGCACGACACCGCTCGGTCCCAGGCCCAGCCACAACACGGCGAGCACGGAGACGATGAGCACCACGCGCACGCCCCAGTCGTCGAACACCGGGGTTTCGTCTTTGGATTGCTTGAAGTACATCCACACGATGACACGCAGATAGTAGTAGAGCGAGAGCGCGCTGTTGAGCACGGCGATCACGGCCAGCACCACCAGCCCGCGGTCGATGGCGGCGCTGAACACATAGTACTTCGCGAAGAAGCCCGCGGTGGGCGGGATGCCGGCCATGGCGAACATGAACACCGCCATGGCGAAACCGATCATGGGCCGCCGCAGGCCCAGGCCGGAGAGGTCCTCGAGTTCGAGCCCGCGCGAGTCGCTGCGGTTCTCGACGGCGGTCACCAGCGCGAACGCGCCCAGGGTCATGAAGCTGTACACCAGCAGGTAGAACATCACGCTGGAGGCGGCGCGGGTGTTGTCGATGGCCAGCGCCGCCATGCCCACCAGGATGTAACCGGCGTGGGCGATGCTCGAGTAGGCCAGCATGCGCTTCAGGTTGCGCTGCACCAGCGCCACCACGTTGCCCAGCGTCATGGTGGCGATGGCCAGCACGATGATGATGTCCACCCACTGCGCGCGCGCCGTGAAGAAGCTCATGTAGAACAGGCGCAGGAACGCGGCGAACGAGGCCGCCTTCACCGCGCCCGCCATGAAGCCGGTGACCGGCGAGGGCGCGCCCTGGTACACGTCCGGCACCCACATGTGGAAGGGCACCGCGGAAACCTTGAACACGAAACCCACCAGCACCAGCGCGATGGCGAACAGGAACACCGGCGACTTCACCAGTCCCCCGTCCACCGCCGCGATCACCATGGCCTTGAAGTTGAGCGTGCCCAGCAGGCCGTACAGGATCGACATCCCGTACAGGAAGAACGCCACCGCAAAGGCGCCCAGCAGGAAGTACTTCATGGCCGCTTCGTTGGCCAGCAGGTCGCGGCGGCGGAAGCCCACGATGATGTAGATGGCGAGGCTCATGAGCTCGAGGCCCAGGAACACGCTCATCAAGTCGTACGCGGTCACCAGGACGAACATGCCGGCCAGCGACAGCAGCAGCAGCGCATAGTACTCGCCGCGCAGAATGTCGAAGCGGCGCAGGTAGTTGCCCGACACCATGATGGTTCCCAGGGAGGAAATGGTGCAGATCGCCACGAAGAACAGCGCGTAGCGGTCCACGATGAGCATGCCGTTGAGCATGGGCCAGCCATCGGCGTTCCACAGCGGCACGATGCTCGCGAGCACCGCCACGTGCACCAGGCCGGCGAACCAGCCCTGTGCGCGCGCCGTGCGGATGGAAACCGCGCTCCACGCCAGCAGCACCATGGCGCCACCGGTCATGATGAAGAGCGGCATCAGGAGCTTCGCCATCTCCGCGGTGAACATCGGCATCAGTTTTCTTCCGTCCTGTCGTTGGCGGGCGCAACCAGCGCCGCTTCGTTCACGGCCCCGTCACGCGCGTCCATGCCCAGGCGGTAGGCATTCATCTGTTCGACGAACTGCGTCACCGCGGGCTCCATGCGGCTCACGAACGGCTTTGAGTAGATGCCCATCCAGAAGATCATCACCAGCAGCGGCAGGAACACGAAGATCTCGCGCAGGGAGAGATCCTTGAGGCCCTTGTTCTTCTCGTTCGTGATCTCGCCGAAGAACACGCGCTGCAACATCCACAGCATGTAAATGGCGCCCAGCACCACGCCGGTGGCGGCGAGGATGCCCCACCATGGGTTGGCCTGGTAGGCGCCCACCAGAATCAGGAACTCGTGCACGAAGCCGTTGAGTGGCGGCAACCCGATGGACGAGAGGGTCACGATCATGAAGATGGTGGCGTAGACCGGCATCACCCGGGTGATGCCGCCGTACTCGGAAATGAGCCGCGTGTGGCGGCGTTCGTAGATCACACCCACCAGCAGGAACAGCCCGCCGGTGGAAATGCCGTGGTTGATCATGCCCAGGATGGCGCCCTCGACCGCCTGCGTGTTGAGCGCCACCAGCCCCAGCATCACGAAGCCCAGGTGCGACACCGACGAGTACGCAACCAGCTTCTTCACGTCCTTCTGCACCATGGCCACCAGCGCGCCGTAGATGATGCCGATGATGGCGATGCCGGCAATCCACGGCACCGCGCGCAGGGCGGCCTCCGGGAACAGCGGCATGGCGAAGCGGATGAAGCCGTAGGTGCCCATCTTGAGCAGCACGCCGGCCAGGATCACGGAGCCGGGCGTGGGCGCCTCCACGTGCGCGTCGGGCAGCCAGGTATGGAACGGAAACATCGGCACCTTGATGGCGAACGCGAGCGCAAAGGCCAGGAAGAGGATCCACTGCTGCGGCGCAGAGAACGAGGTGGCCAGCAGCACGCCGTAGTCGAAGGAGAGCGACCCCGTCTGCAGGCGGCTCTGGTGCACCACGTACAGGATCGCGACCAGCATGAGCAGCGATCCCACCATGGTATAGATGAAGAACTTGATGGTGGCGTAGACCTTCCGCTCCCCGCCCCACATCCCGATCATGAAGTACATCGGGATGAGCATGGCCTCCCAGAAGATGTAGAACAGGAACAGATCCAGGGCCACGAAGGCCCCGATCATGGCCGTTTCCAGGAACAGCAGACAGAAGAAGAACTCCTTCACGCGCTCTTCGATGGTGTTCCAGCAGCCGAGAATGGTGATGGGCGTGATGAAGGTCACCAGCATCACCAGGAACAGGCTGATGCCGTCGATACCGATGTGGTAGGAGATTCCCAGCGACGGTAGCCAGGGCGCGTCCACCACGAACTGCATGTCCGGGTTGGCCACGAAGCCCTGCACCAGCTTGATCGATACCGCGAACATGGCGATCGACGCCAGCAGCGCGAAGCCCTTGATGGCGCGATGCGCACCGCGCGGCATCAGCACCACCACCACGGCGGCGAAGAGCGGCAGGAATGTCACCAGGCTCAGAATGTCCACGTCATCTCACCAGTGCATAGACCAGGTACAGGAACCCGATCAGCATGAAGAACGCATAGGTGCGCACCACGCCGGACTGCAGCAGCCGGAAGGTGGCGCCGAACAGGCGCGCCGTGATGCCCAGCCCGTTCACGATGCCCTCGATGATTCCGGTGTCGATGAACCGGAACAGGAGCTTGTCGGAAATGGCGTAACCGGGGCGGACGATGGCGCGTTCATACAGTTCGTCCACGTAGTACTTGTTGAAGACCAGGGTATAGAAACCGCCCAGCCGCGATGTGAAGGCCGCGGCGGCGCCCGGCATCTGCACGTAGAGCGTGCGCGCGAACAGGATCCCCGCCACCGCCGTCACCACCGAGACCACCATCAGGATCAGCTCGAGGGTCGTGGATCCATGGCTCTCCGCCGCCGCCGCAACCGTCACCGCGCCGTGCGACAACGCGCCCACGCCCATGTCGTGGCCACCCGCGTGACCGGCGAACACCGGCTCCAGCCAGTGGTGGAAGACGTTGGCGCCGCCCAGCGCGGCCGGCACACCCAGAAAACCCACCACCGCCGCACCCGCGGCCAGCACCATCAGCGGCACCGTCATGGCGGGCGGCGATTCGTGCAGGTGGTGCTTGGCCTCCGCGGAGACGTTGTCCTTGCCGTAAAACGTGAGGTACACCGCGCGGAAGATGTAGAACGCCGTCATGCCCGCGGTGGCCAGCCCGACCACCCACAGCACGCGCGGCAACCACTCGGGACCGGTGTGCGCGTTGAACACGCTCCACAGGATTTCGTCCTTGGAGAAGAAGCCCGCCAGCGGCGGGATGCCCGCGATGGCCAGCGACGACACCAGGAACGTGAGCCAGGTCCACTTCATGTGCTTCCTGAGCTGGCCCATCTTGAACATGTCCTGCTCGCCGGAGAGACCGTGGATCACCGAGCCCGCGCCCAAAAACAGACAGGCCTTGAAGAAGGCGTGCGTCACCAGGTGGAACACGCCCGCCGCGTACGCACCCACGCCCACGGCGAGGAACATGTAGCCCAACTGGCTCACGGTCGAGTACGCGAGCACCTTCTTGATGTCGCGCTGCGCAAAGCCGATGCTGGCCGCGAAGATGGCCGTGGCCGCGCCGATCACCGCCACCACCGCCGAGGCGGCGGGCGCCATCTCATACAGGAAACTCAAACGCGCAATCATGTACACGCCAGCGGTCACCATGGTGGCGGCGTGGATGAGCGCGCTGACCGGCGTCGGACCGGCCATGGCGTCGGGCAACCACACGTAGAGCGGAATCTGCGCCGACTTGCCGCACGCGCCCACGAAGAGCAGGATGCACGCGGCCACCGCGACCGCTCCGAAGGCCTCGTGGTGCACCGCGGCCAGCGCGCGCAATTCGGGAACATCCAGCGTGGGCTGGCCGAGGTTCACGGTCGCCATGAACAGGATGAACATCCCGATCAGGAAGGCCAGGTCGCCCACACGATTGACGATGAACGCCTTCTTGCCCGCCGCGGCGTTGGCGATGTCCTTGTACCAGAAACCGATGAGCAGGTACGAGCACAGCCCCACGCCCTCCCAGCCCACGAACAGCAGCGGGAGGTTCTTCGCCATGACCAGCGTGAGCATGGCGAACATGAACAGATTGAGATAGCTGAAGAAGCGCGCGAAGCCGCGGTCGCCGTGCATGTAGCCGGTCGAGTAGATGTGGATCAGAGATCCAACCCCGGTGACCACCAGCAGCATGGTCATGGAGAGCGCGTCCACCCAGTAGGCGAAGTCGATGTGCACCGGGCCGGCGGCGATCCATGTGAACAGCGTGCTCTCGAAGATCCGCGCCTCGGGGGCCATCCCGCGCATGGCCAGGAACAGCCGCACCACCACCGCGAAGGAAACCAGCGGGGCCGCACAGCCGATGAGCGACACCAGGCGCTCGCTGGGGCCCTTCTCGCGGCCGCCGTAGGCGAGCGCGAGCAGGCCGTTGAGCGCGGCACCCACCAGGGGTGCGATCGGAATGATCCAGAGCAACGAGTTCATTCAGGCGTCTTTCCCATGGTTCAGTCGCGCATCAGGGTGAGGTCGTCGGCCTGCACCGTGGTGCGGTTGCGGAACACCATCACCAGGATCGCCAGTCCTATTCCGGCTTCGGCCGCCGCGAGCGCCATCACGAAGAAGGCGATCACGTGGCCGTCCATCGTTCCCGCGGAATGGCGCGCAAAGGCCACGAACGACAGATTCACCGCGTTCAGCATGAGTTCCACCGACATCAGCATCACCAGCAGATTGCGGCGGAACAACACCCCGAACGCGCCGATGAAGAACAGGATGGCGCTCAGGTAGAGATAGTGGTTCAGCGTGACGGGACCCATCTAGATCACCTTCTTGGCCAGGAGAACCACGCCCACCACGGCCACCAGGAGAACCAGCGAAATCACTTCGAACGGATAGAGGAAGTCGGAGAGCATGAGGCGCCCGACGCCCTCGATGCTGCCAAAGTCGGCGGTCATCTCGATCTTCGCGGCTTCGACGTGCCCGAACACCCTGATGGCCATGAACGCCGCCACCGCGCACACCAGCGCGGTGAAGATCAAACGCATCCACGCCACCGGCGGCTCTTCCAGCTCCTCCTTGTTCAGGTTGAGGAGCATGATGGTGAAAATGATCAGCACCATGATGGCGCCGG